>DATING010001153.1:0-11756 GCA_035474555.1 Longimicrobium sp.
GTTGGCGTCGAAGCGCGCCGCCGCCGTCCCCGCCGGGGTGATGGGCGACTGCGTGGTGACCACGAGCACGATGCGGTCTTCCGTGCTGCCGGGGAACGCGTACACGTCGTTGATGTCCAGCCGGGGGCTCAGCTCCACCTCCGGCGTGTCCTGGTGGTCCGATCCCACCGCCTGCCGGATTCCCATCACGCCCGCCGCGCCCAGCACCGCCAGCCCCATGGCCAGCGCCGCCCTGCGGCCGCCTGTAAGCTTTCTCATCATCGCGTCCTCCCGAGGATCCGCGTGGTGGCGGGGCAGAGTGCCCCGCCGCGTGCTCCGGCCCGTCCGTCCGTGTGGGGGAACGGGCTTTCCTGCGGCGGACCCGGGGGCCCGCCTCCTGCCGGCGCCGCGCGCGGCACCGTCTGCATCCACTGCATTCCTGTCACTCCGTACGCTGCCCGCAGGGATACCGGATCTCACGGATGTGATTCCGTGGCCGTGGCGCGGGCGATCGCGTGGATTTCGCTTGTCGGTGGAGCGTTCCGCGGGAAGACGTTGCTCCGCGGATGGGGCGGGTGGGACGGGGTCCTTTCCGGGTGTCCCTGGGGGAAGTCGCGGGCGCGGCGTAGAGAATCGGGCCCGGCCGGCGTAACAGGCACGCATTTTTGTGGCCGCCTGTTACCCGACGCAGTTTAAAAGGTCAGCTTTGTACTGCTACGGGAGAGGACGGGAGAGCGACGGTGGGATTCGTCGGGGAGGTCGGGGGGACGGCAGGCGACCGCCGGCACGCTGCGTACGCGTGCCGGCGGTGGTTCGGCGGGATGGCGGCGGGGGACGGGCGCGGTCAGCCGCGCACGCCACCCACCTTGGTGTTGATCTGGTACGGCTGGAACTCACACCCCGGCCGCACGGGCACGTACACCACCTCGGTCGCGGTCGTGGCACCCGCTTCCGCGAACACCGGCACGCCCATGTAGTCGGCCGTGCGCGTCACCTCGGTGACTCCCAGGATCCGCGGCAGGCCGTACTTCACGAACCGGCGGCCGTTCACGGTGATGGGCTCGTTGTCGATGTACCATGGGGCGCCCGCCGCGTAGCCCGTGGTGGCCGGGTACACCTCGGAGAAGGGGCGCCCGTTGACCAGGGTGTCGCCCGACCGCGTGTCGTACTCCGCATACGCGTTGCGCAACGCGCCGTTCTCCACCACACAGACCGGCATATGGGTCTCCTGCAGGCCCGGCGACGGCGCGGGTGGCCGCACCGGCTGTGGCTGCGGCCGCAGGGATGTTAGCGGCGGCGGCGAGGCGATGGGTCCGTAGTACCGGGAACCGAACATCATCTTGAGCCCGATCACCAGCCGCCCGGTGACGGCCACGGCGTCGTCCGCGATGCGCACGCGGCTTCCGGCGGGCGCCCGGATGGGCCCCAGCCACGCGTCGTCCACGTGCACGGGCGAGTCGTACACGTGCACGGCGGCCTCGCCGAACAGGGCCAGGTTGCGGCCCAGGGGCACCAGGTCGACTCCCGCGCCCGCCGTCCCCTGCCCCACCGTCGCCTGGCTGGGTTGAAACGAGAGGCAGGCGCCCAGCGGCTGCAGCGTGCCCTCGCACCGGGGCTGGTCCTGGCCTGCCAGGTCCAGCGTGTAGCCGCCGCCCCCCGCGAACAGGTACACGGACGACAGCAAGCGTCCTCCATTCGTTGCCCCGGCAAAAGGGCGAAGGGCAAAGTTCAGGTCGTACAGGTAGGTGTTCATCACATAGCTGCCGCGCTCGCCCGCGTCCGTGAACGCGCCGTCCGCGTTCGGCAGCCGCATGGGCACGTACGCGCCGTGCAGCCGCAGGCCGATCCACGGTGCGAGCCACAGGTGGCCCACCGCCCCGAACGCCGGGGCATAGCCGGGGGAATAGCCTTCGCCGTCGTCGTTCTCCGTGGGCGTATCGGTGCCGTTGAGCATGACCGTACGGCTCTGGAACCAGTTGCTGGTCATCGATCCGCCGGCATACACGCCCAGATCGACCTGGCTGAAGACCGGTTCCCAATCCTGTGCCCGCGCGCCGTCCGCGCTCCCCACCAGCAGGGCCGCCGCGGCGGTGTACGTCATCAATCGTCTCATTGTGTCCTCGTCGAAAGCGGGTACCTGCGGGATGGCCGGGATGGCGGCGGATGGGGATCAGGCGGAACGCCGGGGGCGCGGTCAGCCCCGCACGGCGCCGACGTCGGCGCCGTTTTCGTAGGGCTGGAACTCGCAGCCCGGGCGCACGGGCACGTAGCGGATGTCCGATGGTTGCCACTGTTCCGTCACCTCGACCACCTTTTCCCTCTCCGCGAAAAGCGGAACGCCCCGGTACTCGCCGGCACGGGTGAGCAGCTCGTGCGGAAGGATCACGCGCGGCAGGCCGGACTTTACGAACCGCTTGCGGTCCAGCGTGATGTACTCGCCGTTGACGTACCACTCCGCGCCGGCCGCGTAGCCGACGGTGTCCGGGTACGCGGCCGCGAACGGGCGCCCATCCACCAGGGTGTCGCCCGTGCGCGTGTCGTACTGCGCCGGGACCATCCGCAGCTCGCCGTCCTGCACCACGCACACGGTGATGTCGGCGCGGGGGATGAGGGCAGGCTCCGCGACTGGCGCGGGCCCCGGCGCGGGCGACACGGAGGCGGCAGGCTGCCGGGCCGCCCCGCCGCACGCGGACAGCATCGCCGCCAGGAGGCTGGGGGCCAGTGACATCCGCACGTGCCGCATCGATTCCGTCCCGCACGAAAGGTGATGGGCTGACCTCCGGCCGCTCCGTCTCGCGACATTTCGTCGCGACGCCAGAACCGTGCACAATCGGGCGCGGGTGAGGAGATCCTTCCGCCAGGGGGGAGGACCCGGCGGCGCCTCGTTAGGTTCCGATCCAATGCACGGCCTTCCAGCCAGGGGCCGCTTCTACTGATCGCGATCAGGTGGATGGCCTGGGCAAGCCTCCGCGCCGTGCTGCCGATATCCTGCTTTTGAAAAATGCGGATAGCCGTCCCCTCGCCGGCAGCAACGGAACGACCAAGGATCTCTTGCCTCCTGCATGACCCGCCCGATCCGCGACCGGCCGTCGCGGCGCATCGCTCCCGCACGGAAGGCCTTTCGGAGAAGCCTGCCGTACTGGATGCCTGCCGTCGTGACGTCCGATCGCGGACCGGAGGAGAAGGCGGCGAGCGGCAGGATGCATCAGGCCCTTGGTAGACAGGCTGCTACCGGCGAGGGGACGGCTATCCGCGTTTTTTCGAAGGGGGAGGATAGCGGTGGCGGAGGCGGATAACCGTCATGGCACATCATCCACACGATCGCGATCAGTACGAGTGTGCCCGCGCCGGAAAGTCGGATGAAAGGGAGGATGTCAGTCCCGGCACATCATCCACCCGATCGCGATTGGTAAGCGTGTGCACGCGCCGGAAAGCCGCACGAAAGGGAGGATGTCAGTCCTGGCACATCATCCACCCGATTGCGATCGGAAGAACGTGCCCGCGCCGGAAAGCCGGACGAGAGGGCGCGATGGCCACCCGTTTCGGCGATGACACTGGATGAAGATCGGAGGAATCGAGAGGGCGAGCGGGATGGACCGGCTCGTCGGATGACCGGCGCGGGCGAGGACTGCGGAAAAACGCACGATTCTCCGCGTCGTTCTCTCCGCGGCTCCGCGTCTCCGCGTGAGGCTGCCGTTATCGCCGGAAGTAGTGGAGATGCGTGCGGGGAGGAGAAAAAGCGCGTGGGGAGCTGCCGCCATCACCCGGGCCCCGCCGGACTCGAACAGCGGGGGAAGAAAGTATCGGGATTCTAGGCTGCAGCGCCCCACGTGCCCTGCACCTTTCCCGCGGGTGGGCGCGGGAAAGGCACCGGGTCCGTCAAAAGACTCAGGTCTCCGTGCCGTCGCCGTCCGCGTCGCCCACGATGAACAGGTCGGCGATGCGCAGCACCGCGTCGATGTCCAGCGGCTCATCGAACGCTTCCGTGGCGGCCTGGGCGGTGGCGCCCGGGAGCGTGCTCACGTTGATCGTGGCATGCACCACGTTGTCCTCGGCCGGGTAGACGGCCGGGTTGGTGCCCGCCTCGTACACGGCCTGCGTGGCCTCGGGCATGTTGACGCCGCGATTCTTGCCCGTGATCCACCCCTTCTGCGGGGGCAGCTCCAGGAAGGCGCCGCGCAGGCGGCGAACCTCGGACGCGTGGCGCGCCTCCACCGAGTGGATGGTGAGCGCCGCCGTAAGCACCGGCTTGTTGGCGATGAGCACCGGCGCGCCGCCCTTGTACGCCCGCACGCCCGTGTCCTCAAAGGCCTGCGCCAGCGCCAGGAAGTCGGCGTAGTTGCCAAACGGGTTGAAGTTGCCGCCCGCCGTAAAGTCGAACGTGGGCTTGGCGACCGGCGTGGCGCCCGCGGCCGTGATGGCGTTCCGCAGGAACTCCACGTGCTCCACCTCGTGGTCGCGAATCGTGACGAAGATCTGCCGGTCGGACGCGGGAATGAGCCCCGCCGCCGCCACACCCATCACGTAGAACTCCGCTTCCAGGTACTCCAGCGTCAGCGCGAACTGCAGCACGTCCATGGGCGTGGCCGTGTGGTTGGCGTACGCCTTCTTGGCCAGCGCGCCGAACAGGGCCGGCGCCGTCGCGAGCATCAGGCCGGCGCCCCACAGGCTGGCGCCGCGCAGTGCCGCGCGGCGGTCGCCGGTCTGCTCCAGGGCATCACCCAGCGAGTTGCCCATCGTCTCCAGATTCTTCATGAGATCCCTTCCTTTACGCGGGCACGTTGGTGAGCGTGATCTGGTTGCGGACGAACGGCGCCGCCACCCCGAGCACCTGCGCCGGCGTAAGCGCCGGGTCGAACGCCTGCGGCGCGAAGTTGCCCGAGCGCGGCTGCAGGATGTCGCGGATGGCCGACGCGTGACGCGCCTCCACCGAGACGATCTTACCCGCGATCGTCAGCAGGTCCGCGCTGGTGAGGTAGCGCCCGGCGCCGTTGTAGGCCGCCACGCCCAGGTCCTCGAAGTCGCGCGCCGCGTTGAGCACCGACAGCCGGCTGCCCAGGTTCACGGCCGACAGGTTGAACGTCAGCATGGGGATGGCGTTGGTGCCCAGCGCCGTCCGCAGGAACTCGCGGTGAATGATCTCGTGGTCGCGCAGGTCCGTGAGCACCCGCTGCTCCTGCACCGAGAAGGTGGCCGCGAACGTGGTGCTGCCCACGACCGCCGTGTAGAACGCCGCCTCGAGCTGCTCCAGCGCGTAGGCGTAGTTCAGCACGCCAAAGTCGTTGGCGAAGTTCAGCGTGACGGCAGGGAACGTCTGCGGCGGCGGCGGCGGCTGCTGGACGCGCACCGTGTCCGTGCGGACCTCGGTGATGCTGCGTACGTCGGTGTCGTCGCTGCAGGCGGCCAGCCCCAGGAATCCCAGCGCGCCCGCGCCGGACCACTTGAGAAAGTCGCGCCGCGGGGCGGCCTGCCCCAGCCGCTCCATGAGATCGGCGCCCGGCTCGTGTTCTGTGGACATGTACTCGTCCTCCGTGAGTGGTTTCTCGTCTGCGCGGTGCGCGTGCGGCACCGCCCTTCCAGTCTCCGTCGTGGCCGTCCCGGCGCGCGGCGCCGTCCGGCCGTGGTGCCCTGGCGCCGGGACCCGTAGGGGGCCCGGCGCCCGGCCGGCGTCAGTCGCCGCGCACCCCGCCCACCTTCACGTCCAGCTGGTAGGGCTGGAACTCGCACCCCGGCCGCACCGGGAGATACAGCACCTCGGTGGCACCCGTGGCACCGGCCTCGGCGAACACTGGCACGCCCATGTAGTCGCCCGTCCGCGCCACTTCGCTCACCCCGAGCACCCGCGGCAGGCCGTACTTCACGTAGCGGCGGCCGTTCACCGTGATGGGCTCGTTGTTGATGAACCACGTCATCCCGGCCGCGTAGCCCGCGGTCGCCGGGAACGCCGCGCCGAAGTCGCGACCCTGGTACGTCGTGTCGCCGCTCTGCGTGTTGTACTGCGCGGTCACGTTCGACAGCGCGCCGTTCTGCACCACGCACACCTGGATGTCGCGCGTCGTCACCGGCGGCGGCGGCGGGGGCGGCGGCGTCACTGTCGTCGGCGGCGGGGGCGGGGGCGGCGCAACGACCATCGGCGGCGGGATCAGGTTGCCGAACATGGCCTTGAGGCCCAGGGCAAGCCGGCCCGTCACCGCGACCGCGTCGTCACCCACGCGCACCCGGCTGCCGGCGGGGGCGCGGATGGGCCCCAGCCAGCTGTCGCCCACGTGCACGGGCGAGTCGTACACGTGCACGGCGGCCTCGCCGAACAGGGCCAGGTTGCGGCCCAGGGGGATCAGGTCGATGCCCGCGCCCGCCGTGCCCTGCCCCACCGTGGCCTGCTTGGGCTGGAACGAGAGGCAGCCGCCCTGGCCGGCCAGCGTGCCCTCGCACAGCGACTGGTCTTCACCGGCCAGGTCCACCGTCAGTCCGCCGCCGCCCACGAAGAAGTAGACGGACGACAGCCAGCGCCCCGCGTCCATCTGCGTGGCAAAGGGGCGAAGGGCCAGGTTCAGGTCGTACAGGTAGGTGTTCATCACGTAGCTGCCTTGCTCACCCGCGTCGGTGAACGGGCTTTCCATGTTCGGCAGCCGCATGGGCACGTACGCCCCGTGCAGCCGCACGCCGAACGCCGGCGTGAGCCAGAAGTTGGCGAGCGCGCCGAACGCCGGGGCGTAGCCGGGCGCGAAGCCCTCCCCGTCGTCGTTGTCCGTGGGCGTGCCCGTGCCGTTGAGCGTGACCGTGCGGCTCTCGAACCAGTTGCTGGTCAGCGTGCCGCCGGCGTACACGCCGATGTCGAACTGGCTGGCGCGCCGGTCCATGTCCTGTGCCTGGGCCGTCGTCCCCATCACCGCGCCGCACGCGAGCATGGGGACGAGCCGTGGGAGCATCCCTCTCATCGGGTCCCTTTCCAAACCGGGTGGATGATACGACCCGCGAAAACACGCGGATCATGGTGGCGGTGCCGTGCCCGGCGTGCAGCGGCCCGTTCCCTTACAACTTTCCTGCGGCCGCCGTCCCGCGCCCCACGCGGCGGCCCCTCGTCCTGCCTTCTACGCTGCGCCATGCGCTGCCGGATTCCTCGGGCTGCCGCAGCCTTGCATCGCATACATCCAATGCTTGCACAACCCAGGGGCGACAGCGGCTTGCCGTGCTGGCCTGGACTGCGCCGCACGCCCCGTCATTTCCGTTCGTACCCTGCCGCAAACGAAAACCGCCCGCTCACGGCCCGTTGAGCCGAGAGAGGGCGGACGCACAGCAGGTGCCAACCTGCTACTGTATCAGTCTCAGATGCGGTGTGATTCTGTTACAGGTCTGTCCAGGCAAACATCAGACCACCCCTGTATCGTGCGTGGAAGGAACGTCCACGAATCCGGTGGAAGCCCGTCGCGCGTACCTGGGGGTGAGCCGCCGACTCGCGGACGTGGATGCATAAACTTTGCAAAAGGTCGGCACACGCCTTGCCCTGTCTGCCGCACCGCGCCGAGTTCGAGCGCCGGTGTTTGCGGCGGGGTGGGAACGAAGGAGAAGGAGACGCCCATGCAGGATGCAGGACGACAGTCCGCGGACGGCACGCCCGCCGCGGTACGGGACGGTGCCCGGCGCGGAGGTGCGGCATGACGGACGTGGACGTGCGGGCGACGGTCCCGCTTCCCGCGCTGGCCTCGCTCCCCGCGCACGACCCGGGCACGGGAAGCGCCGTGGAACTGGTGCGCGCCTTCGTGAGCGCCACGGCGGCGCTATCGGCGGACACCGCGGCGCAGCTGGCGGCGGTGCGGACGGAGACCCTTCGCAAGTGGCGGCGCCGTGCCCCGCGCTGGCTCAAGGCCGACACGGCGCGCCGGCTGACGGCGTACCTGGCCGGCGAGGTGCCCGCGCCCGCCCCGCGCGACGAGGGTTTCCGCCGCGCCTTTCACCAGCGGCTGCGCCTGGCCCCGCCGGAGTAGAGGCGATTCCAGGTGGGCGGCACGACGGACGCCGCGCCGTCCGTGCCCGTCCGCCTGGGCCTCCGTCTGATCGAGCCATTCCACGATGGTCCGCGGCTCCGATGCGCGGCTTCCATCACGGCGGGCTTCTCCCGATCGCGATCAGGTGGATGCCGTGCCGGGGCGGACTCCCGCCCCGTGCGGCCAGTATCCCCCTCCGCGAAAATCTCGATGCCGCCCCCTCGCCGGCAGCCACCGCTCTGCCAAGGATCTCTCGCCTCCTGCACGACTCGGCGGATTCGTGTCCGGCCGTCGCGTCACATCGCCCCCGCACGTACGGCCTTCGGAGAAACCGGCCGTAGCGGGTGATTGCCAGCGCGACGTCCGATCGCGGACCAGAGGAGAAGGAGGCGCGCGGCAGGGTGCGTCAGGCCCTTGGTAGATCGGTTGCTGCCGGCGCGGGGACGGCATCCGCGTTTTTTCGGAGGGGCACGATCGTCGCCGCGGAGGTGAATGCCTGCCGTGGCACATCATCCACCTGATCGCGATCAGGAAGAATCCGCCCGCGGCGGAGACCCGGAGGACGTGGCGGATGGCCGGACGGTGGGGCGGCACCTGCGGATCGCATCGAAATCGAAAGCGCCACCAGGAGAAATCCCGGTGGCGCTCTCCATTTCTACGGATGCGGACGGTCGATCAGGAGTAGCGCGCGCGCAGGTCCTCCGCCACGCGCTCGGCCAGCGGCCGCGTCATCCCGGCGACGCCGGCCAGCTCGTCGGCGCTGGCCGCACGGATGCTCCACAGCGTGTGGAAGCGCTCCACCAGCGACTGAACGCGCTTGGGCCCCAGCCCCTGCACGTTCCCCAGCACCACCGCCAGCCGCTCCTGCTCCAGCCGCGATCCGATGCGCTCCGCGTCCGACACGTCGTGCCCGCGCGAGGCCAGGTCGGAGAGGAACGACACCCAGTCGTCGTGGTTCCACCCCGAGGGCCGCGCCTGCGCGAACGCGCGCAGGTCCGCCTGGAGCTGGTCCACCTCCTTCTCCTTCTTTCGCCGCGCCGCCGTCTCGGCGTACGTCTCGCGCTCGCCAGCGCGCTTCTTCGCGGCGCCCGGCGCCTTGCTCGCGGACGCCACCCCCGGGCCGGGCGCCTTGCGCGAGGCCGGGCGCGGGGCCTCGGCCGCGGCGCCCTCCGCCACGCCGGCGCCGGGCGCGCTGCGGGTGCGCTTGGCCGGGGGCGCGGCCGCCTCGGGGGCCGCCACGCCGCTGATCTCGTCCTCGGGCGCGCGGGTGCGCGTGCGGCGCGGCGCCGTCTCCGCGGGCGTGTCCGCGCCCTTGCTGCCGCCCTTGCCTCGTGTGGTCGCCATCGTGTTTCCGTCGATCCGATCCAGAAAAGAAAAAAGGTCAGGCGGACGATCCGCCCCCGTCCCCTTCGCGCCGCAGCACCAGGATGCCCAGCGGCGGCAGCGTGAGCGGCAGCGACTGCTCGCGCGAGTGCGCCGCCAGCGGCACCGTCTCCACCACGCCGCCGTTGCCCAGGTTGCTGCCGCCGTAGCACTCCGCGTCGCTGTTCAGCACCTCGCGCCAGCGCCCCGCGTGCGGCACGCCCACGTGGTACGCCATCCGCGGCACCGGGGTAAAGTTGCAGACGAACAGCAGCTCATCCCCGCCCGTCCCCCGGCGCAGGTACGACAGCACGCTCTGCTCCACGTCGTGGAAGTCGATCCACTCGAAGCCCTCGTGGCTGAAGTCCGCCTCCCAGAACGCCCCGTGCTCGCGGTACAGCGCGTTCAGGTCGCGCATCCACCGCTGCATCCCCGCGTGCAGGGGGTCGTCCAGCAGGTGCCAGTCCAGCGAGCGCGCCTCGCTCCACTCCTGCCACTGCCCCAGCTCGATGCCCATGAAGAGCAGCTTCTTGCCGGGGTGCGACCACATGGCGCCCAGGGCCAGGCGCAGGTTAGCGGCCTTTTGCCACGCGTCGCCGGGCATCTTGTTGATGAGCGAGCCCTTGCCGTGCACCACCTCGTCGTGGCTGAACGGCAGGACGAACTTTTCGCTGAACGCGTACATCAGCGAAAAGGTGAGCAGGTTGAAGTGGTACTTGCGATGGACGGACTCCTCGGCCATGAAGCGCAGGAAGTCGTTCATCCACCCCATGTTCCACTTCAGGTGGAACCCCAGGCCGCCCAGGTGCGGCGGCTGCGTGACGCCGGGCCACGCCGTGCTCTCCTCCGCGATCATCAGCGCGCCGGGGTAGCGGTCGCGCACCGTGGCATTGAGCTGCTGCAGGAACTCGATGGCCTCCAGGTTCTCGCGCCCGCCGTAGCGGTTGGGCACCCACTGCCCCGGCTGCCGCGAATAGTCCAGGTAGAGCATGGACGCGACCGCATCCACCCGCAGGCCGTCGATGTGGTACTCCTCCAGCCAGAACAGCGCGTTGCTGACCAGGAAGTTGCGCACTTCGTTGCGGCCGAAGTTGAAGACGAGCGTGCCCCAGTCCGGGTGCTCGCCCTGGCGCGGGTCCGCGTGCTCGTACAGCGCCGTGCCGTCAAAGCGGCGCAGGGCGAAGGCGTCCTTGGGAAAGTGGGCCGGCACCCAGTCCAGGATCACCCCGATGCCGCGCTGGTGCAGGTGGTCCACGAACCAGCGAAAGTCGTCCGGCGTGCCAAAGCGGGCCGTGGGCGCGTAGTAGCCCGTGACCTGGTATCCCCACGACGGGTCGTAGGGATGCTCCATCACCGGCAGCAGCTCCACGTGCGTGAACCCCATCTCCGTCACGTAGTCCGCCAGCTGCACGGCCGACTCGCGGTAGGTCAGGGGCCGGTCCGTCCCGTCCTCGTCCACCGCGCGCCGCCACGAGCCCAGGTGCACCTCGTACACCGTCATGGGCACCGTGCAGAAGTCCTTCTCGCGCCGCCCCTCCATCCACTCCGTGTCGTGCCACGCGTACTTCGTGAGATCCGCCACCTTCGACGCGGTGTTGGGCCGCAGCTCCGCCGCGAACGCCACCGGGTCCGCCTTGAGGAACGACGCGCCCTCGCGGGGAAGGATCTCGTACTTGTAGGCGGTGCCGTCCGGCAGGCCGGGGATGAAGATCTCCCACACCCCCTGCGCCGGGTGCATGCGCATGGGATAGCGCCGCCCATCCCACAGGTTGAAGTCGCCCACGACCGACACGCGCCGCGCGCCCGGGGCCCATACACCAAAGCGGACGCCCTGCACGCCGTCGATTTCCGTGGGGCGCGCGCCCAGCACCTCCCACAGGCGGTTGTGGGTGCCCTCGCCCATCAGGTACAGGTCAAAGTCGCTGATGGCGGGCCCGAACGCGTACGGGTCCGCCGCCAGCGCGGGCTCGTCCTGGCCGGGCCAGCAGATACGAAGGCGATACGAGAACGTGCCCGTGCCGCGGGGAAGGAGCGCCTCGAAGAACCCGTCGGGGTGCTCCTGCTCCATGGGGGCCACGTCGCGGCCGTCCGCGTCGGTGACCCAGACGCGCTCGGCGCCGGGGAGCAGCGCGCGCACCACCAGCCGCAGCTCGCCGCCGATGGAAACGGTGTGCATGCCCAGCACGCGGAACGGGTCCGGGTGCTCGCCGGCAAGGATCTGTTGTAGGTCGATCAGGAGTGTCGCGGAAGCCATCGCCTGCCCGGATGAGTTTGATCGCTGGAACGCATCCCGGCGGCCTGCCGCCAATCCCGTGCCGCGGGGGGTTCAGCACCAGGTGTTTCGGATGCGGGGGATGGAGGGACGCCGGGTAGGGGAAGACCTTCCGTTGCGGCGCACGGCCCGTCCGCGGGGCGAGCGCCCCCCCCCCC
>DATING010001154.1:0-3082 GCA_035474555.1 Longimicrobium sp.
TCCACCGGACTTCATGCGAGCCCTTCTTCGGCCGTTCCTCGCGGGTGCCGCCGCGGCCGCCTGCGCGGCCGGGGCCGTGCCCGCCGCGGCGCAGTCGCCGGACCTGGGCGCGGAGGTCACGGTGGGGAGCGAGGCGGAGCGGTACCTGCGGGTGCTGCAGGTGGGCGGCGAGGTGCCCCTGTATCCCTGGTCCGTCCGCGGCTTTTCCCCCGGCGAGGTGAGCCGCCTGCTTCCCGCGGACCCGTCCCACCCCTGGGCGGACCGCGTGGCGGGGGCCGCGGCGGACTCCGCCCTCCTGCGGCTGGTGCGGCCCCAGCTGGACGTGGTGTTCAACTCCGCCATGCCCCAGGGCACCAACGATGGCGCCGTGTGGGCCGGGCGGGGGCTCACGGCCTCGGCAAGCGCGGGGGTGCAGTTCCGCGCGGGTCCCCTGAGCGTACGGCTGGAGCCGCTGGTCTACTGGTCGCAGAACCGCGACTTTCGCCTGGTGCCCAACGGCCGGCCGGACACGGCGGCCTTTCGCGACCCGCGCAGCCCCGTCTACATCGACCTTCCCCAGCGGATGGACGAGGGCGCGTTCGCCCGCCTGGACCCGGGGCAGAGCACCATCCGCCTGGACGTGCGGGGGTTCGCCGTGGGCTTCAGCACGGCCAACCAGCAGTGGGGCCCCGC
Organism: Longimicrobium sp.; assembly: GCA_035474555.1. GTDB lineage: Bacteria > Gemmatimonadota > Gemmatimonadetes > Longimicrobiales > Longimicrobiaceae > Longimicrobium. The sequence goes on from DATING010001154.1 coordinate 673, forward strand.
CTCGGACCAGCCGCTCCTGCTGGGGACCAACGCCGGGGGGTTCCCGCACGGGTTCGCGGGCACCTCCAACCCGTGGAAGGTAGGGATCGGGCGGGTGCACGGCCGCCTGGTGTGGGGAAGCCTGCACCAGTCCCCGTACTCGCCCATGCCCGAGGGACATGGAAGCCGGCGCTTCATGAGCGGCATTTCGGCCGTGTTCCTGCCGTACGGGCTGGACGGGCTGGAGGTGGGCGTGGCGCGCTTCTACCACCAGGCGTGGCCCCGGTCCGGGTTCGACCTGTCGCTGCTGCCGCGCCCCCTGGAGGCGTTCTGGCGCAACAGCCTGCGCTTTTCGGACGAGGCCGGGCTGAACCAGGTGGCCTCCGTCTTTGGCCGCTGGGTGCTCCCGGAGGGCGGGGTGGAGGTGTACGGCGAGTTCGCCCGCGAGGACCACAGCTTCGACTACGACGACTTTATCCTGGAGCCGGACCGCTCGTCGGGGTACATGCTGGGCGGGCGCAAGGTGTGGGGGACGGGGCGGGCCCGCCGGTCGTTTCGCGCGGAGTGGGTGAACACACAGCCGGGGCACCTGGAGCAGGCCAGCAACCAGAGCACCAACCTGTACCGCCACATCGACCTCTGGCAGGGACACACGGTGGGCGGGCAGCTGCTGGGCTCGCTGGCGGGGTACGGCGGCGGCGGGACCGTGCTGGCCCTGGACACGTACACGCCGGGCGGCCGCTGGAGCGTGGACTACACCCGCACGCGGCTGGGCAGCCCGCGCACCGTGCGGGGCGAGGAGTACGGGGTGAACCTGATCCACTCGCTGGGCGGCGAGGTCATCGTGTTCCGCGGCGGGTCGGACCTGGTGGGCCGCCTGCGCGCCAGCCGCGAGACCAACCGCTACCCGGGCGAAAGCGTCTTCAACGTGACCGCCGAGCTGGGCGCGCGGATCGGGTTCTGAACGGGCCCGCCTGCGGCGCGGCGGCGAATCAGCGCGACAGCCGCGGCCGGTCCGCTGGCGTCCGCGCATCCCGTCCCTTCTTCCGTGGGAGGGACAGCCGCGGGCCGCCGCGTCCGGAGCACGTGAGGGACAGGATCTGACGGGTGCCGCGCTCCGCGGCGCACGGACGAGCGCACACCAGGCGAGATGATCGACTTTCACAACCACCTCATCCCCGGCGTGGACGACGGCGCCTCCGACGCCGAGCAGACGCGCGCGGCGCTGGAGACCTTTCGCGGGCAGGGGGTGAGCCGCGTGGTCTGCACCCCGCACGTGGGGGGCGAGGTCACCCGCCGCCCCGCCGAGCTGGCCGCCCTGCTGGAGCGGCTGGACCGCGGCTGGGAGGAGGCGCAGCAGGTGGCGGCCGGGTTCCCGGACATGGAGGTGCTGCGCGGGGCCGAGGTGATGCTAGACACCCCCGAGCCGGACCTTTCCGACCCCCGGCTGCGGCTGGCGGGGACGCGGTACGTGCTGGTGGAGTTCCCCTTCATGGTGATCCCCCCCAACGGACCCCGCGCCCTGTTCGACCTCAAGATGGCGGGGTGGTCGCCCATCCTGGCCCACCCGGAGCGCTACGGCAACGCGGCGGCCGACCTGGCCGACGCCGAAGAGTGGCGGCGGGTGGGTGCCTACCTGCAGGTGAACTGCGGCAGTCTGCTGGGCCGCTATGGCGCGAAGCCGCAGCAACTTGCGTGGGGGCTGTTGGAGCGGGGCTGGGTGGACTATCTTTCCAGCGACTATCATGCCCGGGGCACCTGCCCGGTGGCCGAGTGCCGCCGCGCGATGGAAGCCCGGGGCGCGGAGGAGCAGGCGGTCCTGCTCACCGAGACCAATCCCGAGCGCCTCCTGGCTGGCCAGGCGCCGCTTTCCGTTCCGCCCCTGCGCGCTGCGCGTCCCCTGTGGCGCCGCCTGCTGGGGCTGGGGCGGGAGTGATCGCGTCCGGCGCCTTTTTCACGTTCCCGTGCAGTCCGAGCCGATGTCCCCGAGCAGCGAGAGCGCGCCCCCCGTCACCGCCCCCCGCATCATCCCCAAGCCCTGGGGCCGCGAGGTGTGGTACGCCCACGAGGAGCGCTACGCCGGCAAGATCCTGGAGGTGACGGCCGGCTTTGCCCTGTCGCTGCAGAAGCACGAGCGCAAGCAGGAGACGATGTACCTGCAGTCGGGGCGCATCCTGTACCACCTGAACGGGACCGATTTCGAGATGCACCCCGGCCAGTGCATCACCATCCGCCCGGGCGACGTGCACCGGGTGGAGGCGCTGGAAGACGCCGTGATCCTGGAAGTGAGCACCCCCGAATTGGACGACGTGGTGCGCCTGGAAGACCGCTACGGCCGCACGGGCACCTGAGCCCCGCGGCCGTTTCGCGTCCGCGGCCCCCCGTCTTAACCTCTTGATACGAGCCGAGCCTTGCCTTTACGCGCCCCTGT
>DATING010001155.1:0-2340 GCA_035474555.1 Longimicrobium sp.
CGTACATCCGCGTATTCGCGATCGGCCGGCCGATGGGGACCGTGCCGCGCACCTCCGGCGTGCACGGCCAGTGGGTCACGTCCACGGCGGCTTCCGTCGGGCCGTACAGGTTGTGCAGCTGGCCCGAGGGGAGCGCGCCGAAGAAGCGCGTCACGAGATCCGCCGGGAGCGCCTCGCCGCTGCTCATCACCAGCCGCAGCGACGTGCACGCGGACGCATCCGCCCCGTCCAGCCACGCTCGCAGCATGGAGGGGACGAAGTGCAGCGTCGTGATCCCTTCGCGCTGGATCAGCTCGTTCAGCGCCACGGGATCGCGGTGGACTCCGGGAGGCGCGATCACCAGCCGCGCGCCGACGGCCAGCGGCCAGAAGAACTCCCAGACGGAGACGTCGAAGCTGAACGGCGTCTTCTGCAGCACGGCGTCTTCCGCCGTCAGCCCGAACGCGTCCTGCATCCAGGCGATGCGGTTCACCACCCCGCGGTGCGCGTTCATGGCGCCCTTGGGACGGCCGGTCGATCCCGACGTGTAGATGACGTATGCGAGGCGCTCCGTTCCCGCCGCGTCCGCATCCGCCACGCGATCCGCTGGGAATCCATCCAGCACACCGGCGGCATCCAGCGCGATCGCATCCACCGAATCCGCCAGCTCCCCGGTCCACCGCTCCTGCGTGAGCACGAGCGCGGCGGCGGAATCGGCCAGCATGTACGCCACGCGATCTGCTGGATATTCCGGATCCACCGGGACATAGGCTGCCCCGGCCTTGAGGATGCCGTACAGCGCGACCACCATCTCGACCGACCGCTCCATCAGCACAGCCACGAGCTGATCCGGGCCGATCCCGCGCGCGCGGAGCAGGTGCGCGAGCCGGTTGGCGCGCGCATCCAGCTCCGAATACGTCACCCGCTCCGTGCCGAAAACGAGTGCCGTCGCGTCCGGCGTGTACGCAGCCTGCGCCTCGAACGCGGCGTGCAGCGGCACGTCCGCAACGGGCACGGAGGGGCCGGCGGCCGCGGCGAGCAGGTCGGCGCGCTCCTCGTCCACCATCAGCGGCAGGGCGGAAACGACCCTATCGGGCCGGTCGAGCGCGGTGCCCAGCAGGAGCAGGAAGCCGCGGACGAACCGCTCCATGGTCTCCCCGTCGAACAGGTCGCGGGCGTACTCCACCATCCCCGCGAACCCGTCCCCGTAGTTCATCACGTTCAGCGTCAGGTCGTACTTGGCCGACTCGCGCTCCCGCGGCATCCCGCTGATGACGAGCCCCTCCGTGTCCCCGCCCTCGCCGCCGGGCGTGTTCTGCAGGGCGAACATCACCTGGAACACCGGCGGGTGGCTCAGGCTGCGCACCGGGTTCAGCTCCTCCACCAGGCGCTCGAACGGGATGTCCTGGTGCTCGTACGCGCCGATGGTGGCGTCTCGCACGCGCTCCACCAGCGCCGCGAACGTCGGGTCGCCCGAGACGTCGCCGCGGATGGCGAGCGTGTTGGCGAAGAAGCCGATGAGCCCTTCCAGCTCCGTCCGCGTGCGGTTGGCGATGGGCGTGCCCACCACCACGTCGTCCTGCCCGCTCCAGCGCGAAAGGAGCGCCTGGAACGCGGCCATCAGTACCATGAACGACGTGGCCCCGCGGCTGCGCGCCAGCCGGGTGATCCGCTCCGCCATCCCCTCCGGGAACACGAAGGAGAACGACGATCCCTCGCCGCTGGGCTCCGGCGGGCGCGGGCGGTCCGTGGGCAGCTCCAGCAGCGCGGGGGCGCCGGCCAGCTGGTCCTTCCACCATCCCGCGAGCTCGTCCAGCGCCCGCCCGCTCAGCGCGCGGCGCTGCTCCAGCGCGTGCTGTCCGTACTGCACGGCCAGCGGCGGCAGGGGCGACGGCTCGCCGCTCACGAAGGAGCGGTACAGGACGGACAGCTCCGTCTGGAACACGCCCAGCGACCAGCCGTCGCTCACCATGTGGTGCGTGGACCACAGCAGCACGTGGTCCTCGTCCCCGGCGCGAAGGAGGCGCGCGCGCAGGAACGGGCCCTCGGGCGCGAACGGCCGCGCGGCCTCGTCCGCCGCGACCCGCTTGAGCGCGTCGTCCACGGACTCGTCCCCTTCGGGGCGCACGTCTTCCGCGCGGAGGCGCAACGGGCGCGGGGGCTGCACCACCTGCACGGGCTCCTCGTCGCGCAGCTCGATGCGGGTGCGCAGGGCCTCGTGCCGGCGGACGATCTCGTCCAGCGCGCGCTCCAGGGCCCAGTCGTCCAGCGGGCCCGTGAAGCGCATGGGCAGCGACATGTTGTACGCCGCGCCGGTGCCCAGCTGCATGAGCAGCCACAGCCGCTGCTGCGCGAACGACA
>DATING010001156.1:0-2035 GCA_035474555.1 Longimicrobium sp.
TGGAGCGCGCCAAAGCCGGGGGCGGCGCCGTGAAGCTGCACGTCGCCGGCGTTGACCACCGCGCGGATGCGCCCCGCGCCAATGGCCGGCTCGGCTGCCATGCGCGCCTCCACCTCGCGGCGGATGGTCTCCTCCTGCACCTGCCGCTCGGCGGCCTGCACGGGCGTCTCCGCCTGCTCGCCGCCGCCCAGCAGCGCGCATCCCGCCTGGCTCGCCAGCAGCGCCGCGGCCGCGCAGCGAACCGTCCTGTACCGGAACCCGTCCATCCTCCGACCCGTCGCGGGGAAACTTTCCGCGCCCCCCGCACGTCTACAAGGACACGCGGACGAGCTCGCTCAAACATCCGTATTTCGCAATCGGCAGGCCACGCGCGGTGCTTGCCCTGCCCCGTTAGATTGCCGCACCATGCGAAAATACCTCGACACCACCCGCACGCACACCTACTCGCTGCTGTTCGCGCTCCCCCTGCTCGTGCTGTACGAGCTGGGGGCGATGCTGATCGCGGACGGGCGGGGCGGCGGCATGCGCAACGGCGCGGACGTCCTCCTGCGCACCCTGCTGGCCACCGGCGGCGTGCAGGGCACGCTGGCCTTTACCGCCGCGCTGGCCGTGGGCGCGGCCGTGATCGTCGCGCTGGAGCGGCGCCGCAAGAAGGTGCCCCTGCAGGCCGGCTATTTCGCGGCCATGCTGGGCGAGAGCGCGGCGTACGCCCTGGTCTTTGGCGTGGTGGTGGCCACGGCCACGCAGGCGCTGCTGGGCGGCATGGTGCGGATGGCGGCGGACGGCGGCATCACGCAGATGCCGCTGCTGGACGGCGTCGTGCTGTCCCTGGGCGCCGGCATCTACGAGGAGCTGCTCTTTCGGGTGATCCTCACGGGCGGCCTGTTCGCCCTGCTGCTGGCAGCGGGGGTGCGCCGGCGCACGGCGGGACTCATCGCCGTGGTCGTGTCCGCCTTCGTCTTTTCCGCGTTCCACTACATCGGCCCCTACGCATACCCGCTGGAGCTGAACAGCTTTACCTTCCGGCTGCTGGCGGGGCTGGCGTTCAGCGCGCTGTACATGGCGCGGGGGTTCGGCGTGGCGGCGTGGACGCACGCGCTGTACGACGTGTTCCTGGTCGTCGCCGGCAAGGGCTGACCCGCTACCGGCCCCGCGTCTGCGATGCTACCTTCCGGGCCGCCCAACGTCCCCCGGAAGGAGCCGCCGTGTCCGAGCACCCAGTGGAGCAGCAGATCGAAAACCCGTTCTACACCGAGCGCGAGGCCCGCGACCTGAGCGGCGCCGTGGAGCAGCTGCGCAACGGCCGCGAGACGGTGCTGCGCGACTGGATGGAGCGCGTGCGCGCCAACCAGGCCATGGTCACGGGGCAGGCGCTGTCGGAGCCGCTGCTGCTGGACCACGTGCCGCAACTGTTCGATGCCATCCTGGACCGGCTGGAGATCAACCGGTCGCGCGAGGACGCCGAGCAGTTCGCCATGGTGCACGGGTTCACCCGGCGGCTCTCCGGCTACAACATCGTGGAGACGGTGCTGGAGCTGCTGATGTTCCGCCGCGCCATCTGGGCCCACCTGACGGCCATCGGCGCCTCGGTGGAGGGCGGATACGCGGCCATGGAGCAGATCGACGGGATGGTGGACCGTGCCGTGCTCGCCTCGCTGAACGCGTTCCTGGACCCCTCCGCCACGCTCTTGGAGCGCGACGACGAGGACGAGTCGGACACCGGCGGCGGGACGGGCGGGACCGGCGCGCAGGCGGAGTAGGGCCCTCCCCCGGCCTCGCTTAGGCTCGTCCACCCCCTCCCGCAAACTGCGCGGGAGAGGGTATACACACCAGCCCCAGCACAGCAGCCGGGTTTTCGCGGGAGTGCAGTTCTCCCCCTCTCCCGTACGGGCCAGGCAATCGAGGGTGCCGAGTGGTCGTGTACGGGAGAGGGGGTCGGGGGGTGAGGGCCCCGCGCGATCCCGGCGGACCGGACGCCGTTGCGTGAGGGATGCGCGCCCGCAGGGCCGAGACGCCGGAGCAAAGGAGCACAGGC
>DATING010001157.1:0-2051 GCA_035474555.1 Longimicrobium sp.
TCGCGCCCCAGCAGCTCCGCCCAGATCCCCGCCAGCACATCCTCGGTCGGCGTCCGCGGCGCCACGTACCGATCCTCCGCCGACGCGAGCTCCGGCGCCGGCAGCGCCCTGCGGTCGAGCTTCCCGTTGGGTGTCAGCGGCAGGCGATCCAGCGCGACGAACGCCGCAGGCACCATGTAGTCCGGCAGGCTCTGCCGCAGGTTCTGGCGCAGCGCGTCCATCTCCGGGCTGCCCACCACGTACGCCACCAGCCGCGTTTCTCCCGCTTCCGCGCGCGCGATCACCGCGCACTCGGCGACGTTCGCCTGCCGGCGCAGCACGGCCTCGATCTCGCCCAGCTCCACGCGGAAGCCGCGGATCTTCACCTGGAAGTCGTTGCGCCCCAGGAACTCGATCCTGCCGTCCGCCAGCCACCGCGCCAGGTCGCCCGTCCGGTACAGCCGCGCACCGGTCGCGGCACCGAACGGATCGGGGACGAACCGCTCCGCCGTCTGCGCCGCCCGGTCCAGGTAGCCGCGCGACACGCCCGTGCCGCCGATGTACAGCTCCCCGGGCACACCGACCGGCACCGGCTCGCCCGCGCCGTCCAGCACGTAGACGCGCACGTTCCCCGTCGGGCGCCCGATGGGCACCGTGGCCCGCGCCTCCTCCGGCATGCAGTTCAGCGCCGTCATGGCCGTGGCCGCTTCCGAAGGGCCGTACAGGTTGTGCAGCGCCACGTGCGGCAGCCGCTCGTGAAAGCGGCGCAGCAGCGCCTCCGGCACCGCCTCGCCACCGCACAGCACCTGCTTCAGCCCGGCCAGGCGCTCCTCAACCTGCGGGTGCTCCAGCAGCACCTGCAGCATGGAGGGCACCAGGTTCACCGTGGTGATCCCCTCCCGGTGCAGCGTGGCCAGCAGGTAGTCCGGGTCGCGGTGCCCTTCCGGACGCGCCAGGACGACCCGTGCGCCCACGCTCCACGGCCAGAACAGCTCCCGCAGCGACCCGTCGAAGTTGAGCGACGTCTTGCACAGCATGGTCGCGCCCAGCCCCCAGGCGCGCTCACCCCACACCAGCCGGTTCACCACGTTGCGGTGCGGGTTCATCACCCCCTTGGGCGTGCCCGTGGAGCCCGAGGTGTAGATGACGTAGCACAGGTGCTCCGGGGAAAGGTCCGCGCTCTCCGGATCGGTCGCCGGATGGCTCGCCCAGGAGGATGCGTCCGCCTGCACGTCGATCACCGGGACGCCGGAGCCCGCGAAGATCGCGTCGCCCGACCCGTCCGCCAGCAGCACCACGGGACGGCTGTCCCCCAGCATCTGCCGCAGCCGGTCCGCCGGGTACGACGGGTCCAGCGGCACGTAGGCACCGCCCGCCTTGAGGATGGCAAGCAGCGCCACGGCCATCTCCAGGCTGCGCTCCATGCTGATCCCCACCCGCACGTCCGGCCCCACGCCGCGCTCCCCCAGGAAGTGCGCGAGCTGGTTGGCGCGGGCGTTCAGCTCCGCGTAGCTCAGCGCCTCCCCCTCGTAGACCACGGCCACCGCGGCCGGCGTGCGCGCCACCTGCGCCTCGAAGAGGTGGTGGATGCACAGGTCTGCGGGGTACTCCGCCTCGGTCGCGTTCCACCCCACCAGCGTCCGCTGGCGCTCTTCCTGGCCCAGGAGCCGCAGCTCCGACAGGCGCACGTCCGCGTCCGCCGAAACTTGCTCCAGCACCCGCTCCAGGTGCCCCAGCATCCGCCGGACGGTGCTCTCGTCGAACAGGTCCGTGCTGTAGTTCAGACTCGCCCGCAGGCTCTCCGCGCCCTCGATGAACGCCAGGCTCAGGTCGAACTTGGCGGTCTCGGCGTTCGCGTATGCCCGCTCGATCCGCAGTCCCGGCAACCGGGGCCCGGAGCCCTCCGGCGTGTGCACCGAGAACGACACCTGGAAGAGCGGCGAGTGGCTCAAGGACCGCTCTGGCTGGAGCTCGGCCACCAGCCGCTCGAAGGGCACCTCCTGGTGCTCGTACGCCCCGAGCGTCACCTCCCGCACCCGCCGCAGGGTCTCGCGGAAGCTCGGGTCGCCCGA
>DATING010001158.1:0-9617 GCA_035474555.1 Longimicrobium sp.
TGCGACGAGGCGCTGATGCTCTCGTTCCGCGGCGTGGGGCCCAAGTGCACCAACCTGGTGATGGGCGTGGCGTGCGGGCAGGCGCGCATCGGCGTGGACATCCACGTGCACCGCGTCACCAACCGCTGGGGCTACGTGGCCGCGCCCACGCCGGAAACGACGATGGTGCAGCTGCAGGGGACGCTCCCCAAGCGCTACTGGATCGAGATCAACCGGCTGCTGGTGCCGTTCGGCAAGCACATCTGCACGGGGCGCCTTCCGAAGTGCAGCACCTGCCCCGTGCTCGCCTACTGCCGGCAGGTCGGCGTGACGAAGCACCGGTGAGGGGCGGGAGGGGCCCTCACCCGGCCTCGCTTAGGCTCGTCCACCCTCTCCCACAAACTGCGTGGGAGAGGGTGTAGACTTCGACGAGCTCATTCGCGCGTGAGCAGGGAATCGTCCCGGCGGAGTTCTCCCTCCTGCCCGCGAAGCGGGGGAGGGGGCTCTCGGCCAAGGCAGAGAGCCGGCCATCGCGCCGGGGCTCCGATCCGGCGGACGACACTCATCCGCCGGATTGAATCCTATCCTCCTACCTCAAGCCGCCCCGACCGGCTCCGCGGCCTCGACCGGCTTGCGCGCCGGGGGCTGGTAGGTGCCGGGGACGGCGCGGAAGGCGATGGCGATGCGGTTCCAACCGTTGATGGCGACCACCGCCACCGTGAGGTCCGTCAGTTCCGTCTCGCTGAGCTGGGCGCGCGCCTCCTCGAACACAGCGTCGGGGACGTGGCCGTCGTGCAGATCCGTCAGCGCCTCCGTCCAGGCCAGCGCCGCCCGCTCGCGCGCCGTATAGAAGGGCGTCTCGCGCCACGCATCCAGCGCGTACAGCCGCTGCTCGCTCTCTCCCGCGGCGCGGGCATCCTTGCTGTGCATGTCGATGCAGTACGCGCAGCCGTTCATCTGCGAGGCACGCATCTTTACCAGGTGCAGCAGCCCGTGCTCGATGCTGCTCTGCCGCACGAACCCCTCCAGCCCCACCATCGCCCGCACCGCGCCCGGCGATGCCTTGCCGTAGCCCATTCTCGGCTTCATCCGTCCCCTCCCCTGGTCAGGTTCACCCCGTCGGTCCCTCTTTCCGACGCGGAAGCTAGCGCCCAGGTTGGTCCGTGCGAAGCTCCATTTTTCGCCCTGACGACTGGACCAATGTCCAAGCAGACCACGAGCCTTCCCCTGGCGCTGGACCCGGCGCCGGCCGGCGTTCCGCGCCACCGCTGGCTGTACGAGGTGCTGCGCGCGGCCATCCTGGACGGCCGCCTGGCGCCGCTGGCCCGGCTTCCCGCCACGCGCGACCTGGCCGCGCAGCTGGCCGTGAGCCGCGGGACGGTGCTGGCGGCGTTCGACTGGCTGCGGGCGGAGGGATACGTGGAATCGCGCGTGGGCGACGGCACCTACGTGCGGCGCGTGGCCCAGGCCGGGGCCACGACCGTGGGGGCGGCGGCGGACGCGTCGGCGCCGCCTCGATTGTCGGCGTACGCGCGGCGGGTGGAGCCGTTCGTGGGACTGTTCAGCGGGAGCGCGCGGGCGTTCCGGGTGGCGCAGCCGGCACTGGACGCCTTTCCGTCCACCCTGTGGTCGCGGATGGCGTCGCGGCGGCTGCGGCGCGGCACGGGCAACTTCCTGGGCAACGGCGAGGTGGCGGGATACGGCCCGCTGCGGCACGCCCTGGCGGAGTACCTGCGCACCATGCGCGGCGTGCGCTGCACGGCGGACCAGGTGATCGTCACGTCCGGCGCGCAGGAGGGGATCGAGCTGACGGTGCGGGCCCTGGTGGATCCCGGCGACGCGGTGTGGATGGAGGATCCCGGCTACCCGGCGACCCTGCGCACGCTGCGGGCGGCCGGCGCGCGCGTGCTGCCCGCGCCGGTGGATGCGCGCGGGCTGGACGTGGAGCGCGCCGCGCGCGAGCTGGGCCCGGCGCGGCTGGCGTGTGTGACGCCCGCGAACCAGTTCCCCCTGGGGATGGCGATGGACGCCGCGCGGCGGATGGAGCTGCTGGCGTGGGCGCGGACGTGCGGCGCGGCCATCCTGGAAGACGACTACGACAGCGAGTTCCGCTACGCGGGGCAGCCCATCCCCGCCCTGCAAGGGCTGGACACGGATGGGCGCGTGGTGTTCGTCGGCACGCTGAACAAGGTGCTCTTCCCTTCCTTGCGGCTGGGCTACCTCGTCGTGCCGGACGCGCTGGTGGATGCGTTCGTGGCCATCAAGTCGCTCACGACGCGCTTTGGGCCCGGGCTGGCGCAGGCGGTGACGTGCGACTTCATGGACGCGGGCCACTTTGGCCGGCACGTGCGGCGGATGCGCGACCTGTACGCGGCCCGGCTGGGTGCCCTGCGCGACGGCGTCGCCCGCGACCTGGACGGATTGGTCACGCTGCGCAACGCGGATGCGGGGATGCACACCATCGGCTGGCTGCCGGCGGACGTGGACGAGGGCGCGGCCGCATCCGCCGCGGCGGCGTGGGGGCTGGAGGTGGTGGGGATCCGCCGCTTCTGGCAGCACCACCCGCTACCGCCCGGGCTGAACCTGGGATTCAGCGCCGTGGACGAGGCGGAGATCGCCCGCGGCACGGAGAACCTGGCCCGCGCCCTGGCCACGGTGCGGGACACGGCGCGGCCGAGCCCCACCCCGTAGGCTACTTCTTCTTCCCCGAGCTCTTCTGCGAGAGCGCGCTGCCGGCAGCGGATTTAGAAGTCGCGCTGGTGCGTCCGTCGCTCATCACCTTCGAAGCCGCCTTGGCCGCGGTGGATGACGTGGTTTTGCTGGGCGACTGCGTCTGTGAGAGTGCGCTGCCGGCGGCCTTCTTGGATGTGGCGCTCGTCGACTTGCTGGCGAGCGTCTTGGAGGCATTCGATGCCGCCTTGCTTCCAGTGACCTTGGCCATTTGCCCTTCTCCTGAAAAGGTGAACCGAAGCTAACCCGAACAGCATAATCAGTACCAGTTCTGGCCACGGTGCGGGACACGGCGCGGCCGCGGGATTCCTGACGCGCGCCTACTCCGCCGTGGCCGTCGCGGGCTCCCCGCCCGTCCGCCGGCGGCGCCGCCGGGGCGGGTCCAGGGAGGCGACCAGGGCGCGCAGGGCGTGCACCAGCCCGCCTACCTCCTGGATCACGCGCTCGTCGCCCTCGCGCAGCATGGCGGCGAGGATGTGCTTGCAGATCCGTTCGCGCCACAGGTGATCCCCGCAGTCGCACCGCGGCACCAGCCGCGAATGCAGGTCTACCCAGTGGGGCTCGTCGCCGCCCGTGACGAGGTATCGGCCCCGTCCGGCGTGCTCCACCTCCAGCCCCAGGCACCGCTCCAGCCGCCCCGGCTCGATCCCGCCCGCCGCGGCCACGTCGATGTTCGCCATCGTCATCGTCGCCCTGTCCTCTTCCAAAAGGTGTCGTTTACCGCCACCAGTGATACACCCGAGAAGGCTCCAGGTTCGGTTTTATTTCGGGTTCATCCATCCAGCTCCGCCCCGCGGATCAGCGCTCAGGGCAGAGAACCGAATCTTCACACTTATTCTCTTGCAGCCAGATATTACGGAACCTTAAGATCAAACTCCCTCTCCCGTCCGCTGTTTTTGCACGTGACCACACCCCGCTCCCCGGCGGGGTGGATACGGGTGCGTTCACGACGGCAACCGACGGGACAAAACGTTGCCACATCCCATGGAGACTGATTCGATGAAGCACACCCTCTCGTGGCGTCACGCGGCCGTGCTGGCCGCCGTGGCGCTCGGCGCGTGCGACGCGGCCGCACCCACCGCCTCCGCCCCCGTGGACGACACCGGCCGCCGGATGGCGGAGGAGCTGGGGCTGGACGCGCGCTCCCTGCGGGACTTCGGGACCTACTGGCTGGCGGAGGGAGACATCACCATCCCCAAGTCGGTCAAGCCCGGGACGGCCTCGGCCCAGGGCGCGGACCCGAAGTTCCAGTACATGACGCTCAACAGCGTGTGGACCAACCCCGGGTCCGTCGTCGTGGACCTGTCGCAGATCGGCGGCAACCCGGAGTGGCAGGCCGCCGTGCGCACGGCCATCGCCGCGTGGAACCTTCCCGGCGCCACCATCCGCATGACGGAAGGCACGCCGGGCGACATCACCGTCCTTACCGAGTGCCGCAATGACGACGTGCTGGGGCGTGCCGGCTCTCCGGCGAACGGACGGCCCTTCCCCACCGTCGTCTTCAACGTCTGCTGGAGGGTGAACGGATGGTGGATCAACCCCACGCAGGGCGCGCGGGCGCACACGGCCGTGCACGAACTGGGGCACACCATCGGCTTCCGCCACACCAACCTGGTTGCGCTGGGCGAGGGGAACGGGTCCGATGGCGCGCCCCTGCACATCACCGGCACGCCGGGCGGGGAGGGTGACGCCAACTCGGTGATGAACGGGCAGAGTGCGGGGACCGAGTGGGCCGGCCTGTCGTTCTTCGACCAGGTGGCGCTGCTGGTTCGCTACCCCGTGAAGCCGGTGGTCAGCGTCACCAACTCCGGCGGGAATCCGCTGGTATCGTGGGGGGCCATCGCGGGCGCCACCAGCTACACGGTGGAGCTCAAGGAGACGATCCGGGTGATGGACCAGAACCGCAACGTCGACGAGAGCACGTGGCTCTCACCCATCGGCACCACCACCGGCACCTCGCTGCTGGACGGCGTCTCGGGGTGGACGGGGGCCAGCACCTGCACCGAGACGGTTGGCACAGACCGGATCACCCGCATCGCGCGGTACCGCGTGACGGCGCAGTTCCCAGCCGGCACCACGTCCAACGAGGCACCCGCCCCCATCACCAGCTGCTGACGAAACGCGGACGCGCCGCCCCGGCAAACGAGGCGGCGCGTTCCCGATCATGGCCCGGGAGCCAGGCGTGCCTCGCGCAAAGCCGCGGAGAGATCCTTCTCCCCGTGCTCCGCGAGCACGTCATGTCCGGATCACTCGCCGTGCTGGTTGCGCGGATGGCCGTGGCCCTGGTTCTTGCTCTCGCCCGTGGTATCCGTATCGCGGTCGGTGCCGGCCCGCGCGTCGGCCTTGTCGTGGCCGTCCTTCTCGCCGTGCGTGCCCGGGGGCGTATCGCCCGTGCTGATGTTGCCGGGGCCCTGGTACGTGGTCTTGAGCTTGGACATAATCCTCCTGCCGATGCGGGAAATCATCCTGCCGTCGAAGCCATACCTCTGCGCAAGATGCGTTCCCCCAATGGCTTATCGACCTGTGTCACAGCCGGCGCGAACCCTTTCCGCCACCGCCGTTCTCGCATCCTTCTTGCGAAGGCCACGCGGCCGTAACGGAACGTCGACGGGGGTGTTGCGCGGGTCGCACACCGTGCATATCATGCCTTGTGGAGCCGAGCGGAACGGGAACGGGCGCCTGCCCTTTCCGCCGCGATCCGGCGGTCCAGAAAGGAGGGTGGGCACTTGAGAATCTGTGATCTGATCCGGGACCCCGCCCGCGACGCTCCGCATTCGGAACGCCCGTGCAGCCATGTCGTGCTGCGCGGGCGTTTTCTGTTTCCCCTGGTGTAAGGAGGGTGACATGCTCGATTCCGGAATGATCAACAAGATTCAAAAGGCCAAGGAATACGCCGCGGAACCCGAGCGCATCCACTTCAGCAAGCTGGAGGTGGACTTCGACGGCAAGAACGGAAACCACCACGTGGGATTCGACGACGGGCACTGGCACTGCGACTGCGACTACTTTCACCACCACCACACCTGCAGCCACACGATGGCCATGGAGCGGGTGCTGGGCGTGATGGCCCCCGCCGAGGCGGAGCTGGTCTAAACGGAGTGCGCGGCGCGCCCGGAGCGGGCGCGCCCCTGCAAACACGAATCGCCGCGGGAGATGCGTCTCCGGCGGCGATTGCGTTCTTCTCCGGCAGGGAATCGCTGGGTCTCACGCGGGGACGCGGGGAGGATTCGCGCCGGGCCTCACCGCCCTGTCGCGTGATGCCGATGTTTTCGCGACCCCCCTTGACTTGTTTTCCTGAGGGAGGCGCCGACGATTCCATCCCGTGCCGCACTCCCTGGCGCCGACCGAAGGATCTACTCGCCCGTGATCGACCGCCGCGATGGTGTACGATCCCGCCCGATCCTGCACGGCAGTCTTCCGGCATCAAACCAAATCCGTCGCCGGGAGCGCGGGATGGATTCCGCGGCGCCTGCATCCATCCACGGGGGTGCCGAACCGCACGGCTATCCGTCTTTCATCCGAGTCTCCGGCGCGAGCACACTCTTACGGATCGCGATCGTGTGGATGATGTGCCAGGCCAAGCATCCACCTCCGCCGCCGCGATCGTGCCTCTTCCAAAAAACGCGGATGGCCGTCCCCTCGCCGGCAGCAGCCGATCTACCAAGGGCCTGATGCACCCTGCCGCTCGCCGTCGGATCCGCGTCCGGCCGTCGCGATGGCAACCATCCGGGTCGGCAGGCAGCTCACCACGGCTGCAGGCACAGGTCGAGATCCGCCGGGAAACGCTGAGCGGCTGAAGCCGCCGCAACAACTGCGGAACGCCTCACAAACTGCGTGAGGCTTCAACGGCGACTGGGCTCGTCCGCAGCCGTACGTGCGGGATGGATGCGCCGCGACGGCCGGACGCGAATCGGCCGAGTCGTGCAGGAGGCCAGAGATCCTTGGCAGAGCGGCTGCTTCCGGCGAGGGGACGGCATCCGCATTTTCGCAGAGCAGGATGGTGGCCCACGGCGCGGAAGCCCGCCCGGGCACAGATCCACTTGATCGCGATCGGTAAAAGCCGGCCGCGGCGGAGATCGATGCGGAGACCAGAGCCTGATCCGTCGCGGGCGCGTCCCGTCCGGGAAGGCCGCCGTCAAGCACGGGATGGTAGATCCTTCGGTCGGCGCCAAAGATCCAGCCAGGGGATGGTATCGGCGGCGCCTCCCTCAGGAAAACAACGCTGGGCGAGTCATCCCAGGGGTGCGCTGGCGGCGCCAAGCGCGGGCTCAGTCGCCAGATGCGCAAGGCGGACGGCTCGATCGGCAGATATCCATCTGCTCAACCCAGCACGAGCAGGCCGACGCGGCCGCCGAACTCGTCCGGCACGTCCAGCAGGCCGGGCGGGGCGCTCCACTCGCCACCATCCACGCGCACGTTCAGCCGGTAGGTGCCGGGCGCGGCGGAGAGCACGGCCTCCCACGTCCCGGGCTCATCGCCCGGCGTGAGCGCCAGCGGCTCCCACTCCGTGAAGTCGCCCTTGAGCTCCACGCGCGCGGCACCCGGAATCCGCACCCGCAGCGTACGCCGCTCCCCCGCCGAGCGCACCTCGAACGCCTGCGCCACGTCCGCCGGCGGCGCCAGGACGAGGGGCGCCGCGGCGGGAGCCCGGCCCGGGGGCGTGAGCCGGAGCGCGAAGCGGACGAACGGCGCCGAGGGGCTCCCCAGCTCCGGCACGCCCGCCACCCGCCCCGCGGCCAGGCTGAGCGACGTCCGCGGGTTCAGCCGCAGGTCCGCGCCCGCGCGCACCCAGCTTTCCGCCCGGAGATGGAGGTCCGCCAGCCGCCCCCCGGCCGAGGCGGCGATCCGCAGCGGGCCGCGCGCGAACTCCAGCCCCAGCTCCGCGTCCGTGTAGCGCCGCGACGGCACGTCCGGGGTGACGCGCACGCGGATGGTGCGGACCGGGAACGTGTCGGGCCCCGTGATGGCGGAATCCGCCCAGGTGCCCGGGATCCCCGCGAGGTGCGTCTGCCGGACGCTGAGCATCAATCCCGTGCGACGCCACCGCCACCGTCCGCCCGCCTCCGCCACCCAGAGCGCACGCTCGCCCTCCACGTTGGACGCGCCGCCGCCCGCCGTCCCCATCCACAGCGCCCCCGCCTCCCCCGCCAGCGTGAGGCGCAACCCGCCCAACGCCCGCGCCGCGGCTCGGCCGTCCAGCGGTACGAGCGCCGCGCCCTCGCCGGTCGCGTCCAGCTCCATCCGCCCCCATCCCGCCAGCGGCAGCCGCCCGTCCGACGCGAGCCGCGGCACCCAGGCACCCGTCTCCGCGTCGCGCCCGGCGCCGCCGGCCACGGCCCACACGTCCGGCACGGGCGCCGGCACCAGCGTCGTCTGCGCGCCCGCGGCCGGTCCCCAGAGCGCGGCCGCCGCGCAGGCAAGGGCCAGCCGCCGGAGCGGACGCCGCATCCGCCGCGCGCTCACGGGCGGGGCTCCGCGTCCGGGCGAGTGCCCGCCGGCGACGCGCCGCCCCGCCCCACGACCAGGCTCCGCGCGCGGGTGGCCGCGGCCGTCGCGGGGACCGCGCCCGCGCCCACGTCCGCCGCCACCTGCCGCTGCAGCACGGCAAAGTCGCCGTCCGTGGCCCGCGCCTCCACCAGGCTGGTGACGATGCGAGTGGATGCATCCGGCGCCACGCCCTGCTGCACGAGAAAAGCGAGCGCCACGTACGCCGGCGCCAGGGGACGGCCGCGGCCGCCGGCCTGCACGCGCCGCAGCGCATCCGCCCCCACGCCTACGTACAAGGCGGCCGCGGCGGAGGTGAGCTCCGTCTCCGACGCGCCGCGGCCCAGCGCCTGCCGCGCCGTGCCCAGCCGCGCGGCCAGGCCGCGGACGGACGCCACGATGCGGGGCCCGTCCGCGCGCTTGCTGGCGCCCTCCAGCGCCTTGGCGATCAGCGGCTCCGTGGGCAGCCCGGCGGCGCGCGCGGAATCCACCAGCGCCGTCACCTCCGCCAGTGCGGGCGCGGGGAGCCGTCCGCGCAGCCGTGGATCCTGCGCGTCCGCCGTGCCGGGCCGGGCGCCGAGCCACAGCAGGGCCAGCGCGATCATCCATCGCTTCACGTGGAGCCTCCCTGGACCAGGATGACGGAGCTGGGGCGGCCGAAGTCGTCCCCCGGCGCGGCGGGGGCGGCGGGATCGGGGAGCCAGCGCGCGCCGTCCACCACGAAGGAGTAGGTGTAGCGGCCGGCATCCAGCGGCACCTCCACCGTCCACAGGCCGCCCTGCCCCGCGGGACGGAGCGGGGTGGCCGCCGCGTTCCAGCCGTTGAAGTCGCCCACGAGCGAGACGGCGGAGGCGCCCGGCGCCACCAGCACGAACTGCACGCGCGTCGCGCCCGCCGCCGGGGCGAGCACGGCGTCCGGGCGCGCGGCGTCGCGGGGCCCGAGCTGCGTCGCCAGCAGCGCGACGATCGCGGCGGCCCCCAGCGCGCCCAGCGGCGAGACGCGCAGGCCGGGCCGAAGGAGCCAGCGCAGGACGCGACGAATCCAGCCGCCCCGCCCCGCGCGCACGGCCGCCATCACCCGCGCCCGCGCCGCCGGATCGACGGGGACGGGCTGGCGGGCGGCTTCCACGGCGCGGCCCACGCAGGGATCCAGCTCATCCATCGCGCATCTCCTCCAGCAGGCCGCGAAGCTGCTCGCACGCCCGCTTCGCGCGCATCTTGAGCGCCGAGACGCCCGCTCCCGTCAGCTCCGCCATCTCCTCGTAGCTCAGCTCCTCCACGTACTTGAGCAGGAACGCCTCGCGCAGCTGCGGCGACAGGCGCTGCAGGGCGCGGTTCACCTCTTCGCCCCACTCCGCCCCGTCTCCCGAGGGCGGGGCCAGGGCCGGCCGCGGCTCGCGGAGAAAGAGCCCGAGGTAGCGGCG
>DATING010001159.1:0-4538 GCA_035474555.1 Longimicrobium sp.
TGCTCGCGAGTGATTGCCAGGATGAACTCGACACCCGGTACCGCGGCGACGAGGACCGGGTGCGGCAGATCCTCGCCAACCTGCTTTCCAACGCCATCAAGTTCACCCCGGCGGGAGGCGGCGTAACGGTGCGCTGCGCGCTGGAGTGCGAGCCCCTTTCGGGCGCGTGGCTCAGCGGGAGTGGCCCCTGGATCTGCATTCACGTGGAGGATACGGGCATCGGCATCGAGGCAGACCAGCTCGAGCCCGTGTTCCAGCCGTTCGTGCAGGCCGAGGGCGGCCACACGCGTGAACACGGCGGGACCGGGCTCGGCCTCAGCATCAGCCGCGAGTACGCCCGGCTGATGGGCGGCGACCTGAGCCTCCGGAGCTCGCCAGGCAAGGGATCGTGCTTCACGCTCTGGCTTCCCACCGAAACGTCCGCCACACCCGGGCGGCACGACGTGGCACAGCCGCTTCCGGGGCTGGAGCCGGCCGGCAAGGCACTCCAGGCGGAGCTGGACCGGGTCGTTGCGGCCTACCGGGAGCGGCTGCGAACGGATCCCTCGATCCCGATGGCTGAACCGCTGTCGGACGTCGAGATCGAGGATCACGTGGCCACGTTCCTGGCCGACATCGCGCAGTCGCTGCTGATCCTCGCGGAAACAGGAGGTGAGCCGGATTTGATGCGCGACGGCTCGGACGTCCAGCGGCTGATCTCCGAACGCCACGGTGCCCAACGGTGCCGGCTGGGATGGACGGAGGACGCCGTCCGCCGGGAGTTCGTCGTGCTGAAGGAGGAGGTCCTGACGGCGGCTCGAGACGGCGATGGGCCGGAGGTTGATGCCGCCCTGCGCGTACTCGGCCAGCTGGTGGACCGCGCGTGCGAGATCAGCCTGCGGGGATTCCGGCTCGCCAATGCCTCGCACCGGCCGGAACGGGAGGACCTGCTCGCCCGGACTGAATGGACGATTGAGAACACGCGCCGCACGATCGAGATGGTGAAGAGCTCCATTCCGGGGCCGGGTGGCGGCGCGTGACCGCACGAATGCTTGTCAGGATCACCTGCTGCATCGCAGCCGCCGCCCTCGGCGCGTGCGGCGGGGCGCCTACCAACCTGCCGCTGGCCTCGCCCACAACCGGCGTCGCGCTCGACACCGTCGCGACCGGGCTCCAGGTCCCGTGGGACATGGCGTTCGCGCCGGACGGACGCATCTTCGTCACCGAGCGCGCGGGCCGCATTCGCGTGATCGAGAACGGCGTGCTCCGTGCCGAGCCGTGGGCCGTGCTGCCGGTGGCGCGGCGCAGCGAGACGGGGCTGATGGGCATCGCGCTCGCCCCGGATTTCGCAACCAGCGGCCACCTCTTCGTGGTGGGCGCCTTCCCCGCGGGCGAGAAGCGTACGGAGAACCGTGTCTATCGGCTGACGGAGCGGGATGGGCGCGGCGTGGAGCCACAGGTCATCCTGGACGGCATTCCCGCCGCGCGCTACCACGCGGGGGCCGCACTCCGCTTCGGCCCGGACGGGATGCTCTACCTCACCTCGGGCGACGCCACGCGCCCCGGGCACGCGCAGGACACCGCTTCGCTCGCCGGAAAGGTGCTCCGCATCCGCCCGGACGGCGGGGTCCCGGCCGACAACCCGGTCCCTGGCTCATACGTGTATGCCCGCGGCGTGCGCAATCCGCAGGGGCTTGCCTGGCACCCCTCGGGCGCGCTGTTCGCCCCGGACCACGGCCCCACGCGCCTGCCGCGCGAGTGGTTCCGTGCGGGACGCGACGAGCTGAACGCGATCGTTCCCGGCGCAAACTACGGATGGCCGGACGCGGCGGGGGATGAGGGCGGGGACGAGTTCGTGCGGCCGCTGGTGGAGTGGACGCCGGCGATCGCGCCGGGCGCCATCGCGATCTACACGGGTGATGCGTTCCCCTGGCGCGGCAATGCGTTCGTCGCGGCGCTCAAAGGTGAAGCGCTGATGCGGATCGTCCTGGTGCGGGCGGGTGGCGAGCGGGCGGGATGGCGCGCGGTGGCCGTGGAGCCGCTGTTCCCGGACAAGCTCGGACGCATCCGTGCGGTCGCTATGGGACCGGACGGATACCTCTACTTCACCACCAGCAACCGGGACGGCCGCGGCGATCCACGCCCCGGCGACGACCTCCTCCTCCGAATCGTCCGGCAGCCGTAGCGCGGTTCCGGCTGGGATCGGACAGTCATCGACGCGGCGGCCATGGCCGCGGCGTACAGCAAGGAGAATCCCCTTCTCTACGCACCAGGAGCGGGCTCGGTCGCGGCCAGCATCCGCTGGACCTCCGCGAGTACTTGCCGGGGCTCGGCCGGCTTGGCCACGTACGAGTCACAACCGGCTTCAGCGGCAAGATCCCGATCCTCGACCATCGCGTGGGCCGTGAGCGCCACCACCGGGATCGACGCCGTCGCCGGGTCGGCTTTGAGGATCTTGGTGGCCTCGAGCCCGTTGAGCACCGGCATTGCGATGTCCATCAGCACGATGTCCGGCCGGTTCTCCTGCGCGCTTCGAACGCCGGCCTCACCGTCGCAGGCTTCCAGCACCGTGTAGCCGTGGTGCTCAAGGAACGTCCGGTAGATGATCCGGTTGTCTTCGTTGTCTTCGACGATGAGCACCGTGGCGCGCGGTCCTTCAGGCGGCATGTGCAACTTGGTTAGAGCATAAGTTCAGCCGTCGGCGCAACAGCGAATCCACCAATCTCTGCTGCTTGCAAGTGCAGGACAAGCCACGCACCGGGCAACTTCCGCGAGGTGGAGCGGGCTTCCCAGCAGAGTGGGCCCACGCCAGGCTTCATCCCTGCGGAGGATGGGGTGCAGGGCCCCAGGATCCTGAAAGCCGCCGGGCATGGGCTGCGGCGCGCAGCACCAGGGCGGCGACGTCTCCCAAGTCGTGAGATCCCTTTCGCAGTATCCCCGCCGCGGTACGTGCGAGCAGCTGGCGTTCCGCCTCGGTGGGGCTTACGGCGGTAAGCACCACGACAGGGATACGAGCCAGGACCGGGTCCAGCCGCATGGCATCGAGCACGTCGAAGCCGCTCATGACGGGCATCATCAGGTCCAGGACGACCACATCGGGGGGAATCCGCCGCATCTCCGCGAGCGCGAGCGCGCCGTCCAGCGCTTCCCGTACCTCCGCCTTCGCCCCGTGGAGGTGGGCGGCCGCGATATGCCGCGTGTCCGGATCGTCGTCCACGATCAGCACGTCGTACCCTTCCATGCTCTGCAGAGCCTCGTCCGGGCCGGACCCGGCCGCCGCGACCGAGACGGCGCGAATAAGCTGGTCCGACGAAAAGGGCTTTGGCACCAGCGAGATCCAGCCGACGGCGAGCCGGCCCGCAGCCGGTCCGGCCTCACTCGAGGGGATCGATGGAAGCAGGAGCACGGCAGTGCGCGCGAGCTCCGGCACGTGGTGCAGCGAGTGCGCGACCTGCCACACCCCATCACCCTCCCCCGAGATCTCCAGCACGACCAGCCACGCGCGCTCGCGCCGGGCGAGGGCTACCACTTCGCCGACGTTCGTCGTCCCGACCAGCCGCACGCCGGGATGCACCTGGCGTCTGAGCTCGTCGAGCGTCTTTCTGTCCTCGCCGTATGCCACTACGACGACAGGGAACTCAACCTGGGCTTCGACGCTCCCGGTCTCATCGTCTTGGGCCACATCCTCCTGCGTACCTGCCGGGAGCAGGAGCGTGAAGGAGGAGCCCTCGCCCGGACGGCTCTTCACCGTGAGGTCGCCCCCCATCAGCCGGGCGAGCTTGCGGCTGATGGTGAGGCCCAGGCCGGTGCCGCCCTCCCGGCGGGTGTGCTTGTCGTCGACCTGCAGGAACGGCTCGAACACGCGGCCAAGGTGCTCGGGCGCGATCCCCATCCCGGTGTCCTCCACCTCCACCGAGATCCACGGACCCGCGCCCGGCGCATCGGCGGCATCCACGGTGAGGCAGCGGAGCGTGATCCTGCCGCCCTCGCCCGTGAACTTGACCGCGTTGGAAAGCAGGTTCACGAGGATCTGCCGCACGCGGTCCGGATCGCCCAGGTAAAGCGCGTCCGCGTTGCATGACCGACGTTCCAGTCCGATCTGGATCCCCTTCGCGGCGGCCTGCGGCGCGACAAGCGACAGTGCCGCTTCCGCCGCTTCCAGGACAGGCGCGGCGTGCCGCTCCACGACCATCTCGCCGGCCTCCACCTTGGCGAGGTCCAGGATCTCGTTGACGAGCCCGATCAAATGCTGTCCACCGGATTTCAGCCGGTCCACGTAGGACTGCTGCCCCTCCGTGAGCGTCCCGGCCACACCCACCTCCAGCAGGTCGGCGTAGCCGATGATGGCGTTGATGGGGGTACGGAGCTCGTGGCTCATGTTCGCCAGGAACTGGCTCTTGGCGACGTTCGCGGCGTCGGCCTGCTCCTTCGCGACCCGCAGGTACTCCTCGCTCTCGCGCAGCCGCTGCACGGTCTCGCGCTGCTCGGTCTCGTCGGTGTGCGTGCCGAACCACCGCGACACGTTCCCGCGCTCGTTGCGGATCGGCACGGCCCGCGAG
>DATING010001160.1:0-2897 GCA_035474555.1 Longimicrobium sp.
CGCCACGGCCAGCCATGGGGGAGATCCGATGGGGACTTGCGCGCACGCATGCGCCGGCCAGAGCTTCGCGCGCGTGAAGCCATGCACGTGTGGATGAAAGCGTCCATCCCGCCGGAGCGTCCGCGGGCAGAACCGTCGATCCGGATCCGTGGAGGCGGCGGATGGGCTCCCGTCCTGGTGTCGAGCAGCGAAGATCCATCCAAATGAGAACCCTGTTTCAGAGCCTGCTCCTCGCCGCGTCCCTGGGCGGCTTCGCGGGATGCGCCGTTGCGTCGACCGGCGCGCCGTCGGGCCCGGACATGGAGTACCGGGTCTACGCGTCCATCCTCCAGATGCTGGGCGAAACCCGCCCGAACATGGTCGTGGCCGACCGGACGGTACCGCTTCCCTGCCCGATGGGGGAGTGCCTGGGCAACACCAGCCGCGACCTGTGGCCCGACGTGTGGGCGGACTACGTGCGGAAAAACGAGTCGGCCGTGGACATCCGCGCCGGCGGCTTTGGCGGGGACGTTCGCGTTCGGCTTTCCGGCCGGGAGGTCCCTCCCCCGGTGGATTGCTCCGCGCACCCCTGGATTGCGCTGTCCCGGGTGGGATTCAACGCCGATTCCACGCTGGCCATGGTCCACTGGTTCCAGGCCACGGACGTGGGCCCCACCCGAGGGTGCAACGATCGGTACGGCATTCTCACGGTCCTGGAGCGGCGGGCAGACGGCACCTGGCACATCATCTCTCCGCGGCCGCTGCATCCCTACGGCATCTCCCCACTCCCGGCGTAAGGACGCCAGCGGCTCGCCGGGAACAAGCATCGATCAACGGAGCGTCCGTGGGCGGAACCATCGACCTGGATACGTGGGCGCGGCGGGAGCACTTCCTCCTGTTCCGCGATTTCGAGAAGCCGCACTTCAGCGTCACCGCGACGGTGGACGTCTCGGCGTGCTACGCGGCGTCGCGCGGCGAGGGAGCGTCGTTCACGCTGGCGGTGATGTTTGCCGCGATGCAGGCCGCCAACGCGGTGGAGGCGTTCCGGCTGCGGATTCGTGGCGACCAGGTGTGGCGCCACGACGCGGTGGGGATCGGCTGCACGGTGCTGCGGCCGGACCGCACGTTCGGCTTCTCGTACTTCGCGCACGAGCCGTCCTTTGCGCGCTTCGCGGCGGAGGGAACGATCGAGATGGAGCGGGCGCGGACGGGCACGACGCTGGCGGATGAGCGCGAGACGGACGACGCCACCCTGCACGCGACGGTGCTCCCGTGGATCCGCTTCACCTCGTTCACCAACGCGATGCGGCGGGAGGACTCCGTCCCCAAGCTCACCTTCGGCAAGCGGTACGCGGAGGGCGACGCGTGGTCCATGCCGGTGTGCGTGGAGGTGCACCACGCGCTGGTGGACGGGATCGACGTGGGGGAGTTCTTCGAGCAGCTCCAGGACCGGCTCGGCCACCCGCCCCTGCCCCGCTGAGCGCCGGGCCGTATCCGGCCGGTGAGGGTAGGCGCGGAGCCGGGCCGGCGATACTTTGCATGTTCCCCGAGGTGCCCTCCCGCGTGCGCCCGCCCCCACCGACCCCACGTCCCCGCCCATGAAGCCGGATCGCCGCAGGATCATCCTCTACGTGATGGGCATCGTGGCCGCGATCGTGGTGCCGGTCGCCGGCATGCTGCTGCTCGGCTTCCTGGGCCCCTCGCCGTACCTGGTGGACGAGGACCGGCTCGGGCCCGAGTGGTCGTCGCCGCGGCGGTTTCCCGATGGCTCCACCGTTGCCGTGACGGCCTTCGCGACGCCGGCCGAGGCGAACCAGGAAGCCGAGTCCATCCGCCAGTCCATCCCGACGAGCTCCTTCTCACAGACGCTGAACGTCGTCCGCTACACGCGCGCCGACGACGGACGGGCGGGACTGCTGCTGCCCGTGGACCGGCGGATCGTCCACGTGGAGGCGGCGGACGACCGCACGATCGACGCGCGGCTCGAGGAGCTCCCGTTTCTCCGTGAAAACTCGGAGAAGAACCTCGCGTGGGTCCTCTTCACGAAGTACCTGGGCGTGGCCCTCGCCGGGATTGCGCTCTACACGGTCCTGCTCGGCATCGGCATGGCGCGGGGCGCCAGCTGGGCGGCGGAGATCCCGCGCCGGCCGCGGATCACGCCGGTCACCGCCAAGACGCTCCGCGCGCGGATCCTGGCCCTGAACGACCTGGACCTTCCCTTCCAGGTGCGCGAGGAGGCCGGCGGCGGCCTGGTGGCGGAGTGGCGCATCGCGGACGAGCGGTGGATCGGGCCCATGGAGGCGGGCGGCTTGAAGGACGTCCACCGGATCCACATGCAGCTGGACCCGGTTGGGGAGCGGGTCCGCAGCCTGGACGTGCGGCGGACCGTGGAATGGAGCAGCGGCATCGCCCACGCGCGGGCGTCGTTCTCGATGTTTCGCGGCATCTCCTTCTTCGACTACGAGCGGGGCGCCCAGCTGGGGGTGTTCTTCCGGGACGGCCGCTGGACGACACGGGCGTACGACTACCGCTTCATGCTGTCGGAGATGAAGACGCCGCTGGTGGAGGCCATCACCGGCAGCGGCTGGAGGTTCACCCCCGTGGTCACCCTGTCCCGCCCCCTCGCGCGGCTGCTGGGGTAGGCCGCTCCCCCTGCCGGACGGCGTCCGCGATGAAAGCGATCCACGGCCGGTATCGGATGAGGCGCTGCCCAGGACGTAGCGCGCACCGCGGCCGGGCGCATGAACCTGGAACCTGTACGCTCACGCGGGGAACGGAATCACCCGATGGCGCATTCGCTCTACTCATCGCCGCGGCGTGCCTGCGTGCGCCTGCTCCCGCGGGTGGCCTTGCTGGTCCTGGGGGGCTGCGTGTGGCCCATGGACCCGGTGCCGGAGTGGGACTTTCTCTTCCAGGGC
>DATING010001161.1:0-10871 GCA_035474555.1 Longimicrobium sp.
GGGGTCCTGCTCGCGCTGCGTGCGGCGGGCGCCGAGGTCGGGTGGGGCTTTCAGCTCCAGAGCCCCGCGGTGGTCGGCGGGCTCGCGCTCATCGTGTTCGCCGCCGCACTCAACATGGCCGGCGTCTTCGAGCTCTCGCCGGTAGGCGGCACGCTCTCGGCCGCCGCCGGGCGCACGCCGCCGGCCGCCGAGGCGTTCCTGAGCGGGGTCCTCGTCACCGCGCTCGCGACGCCGTGCTCCGCGCCGTTCCTCGCCGCCGCGGTCGCGTACGGGATCGCCGGCGGGGCGGCGAGCGCCGTCGTCGTCTTTACCGCGCTCGGCCTGGGCCTGGTGTGGCCGCTCGCGCTGGTGGCCACGGCGCCGCGCGTGCGCCGGTGGCTGCCGAAGCCCGGTGCGTGGATGGTGACGCTGCGGCAGGTGCTCGCCTTTCCGCTGTTCGCGACCGTGGTCTGGCTCGCGTGGGTGCTGGGCCGCCAGGCCGGGATCAACGCGGTGACGGCGCTGCTCGCCGCGCTCACCCTGCTGGCCTTCGGCCTGTGGGCGCTGGGCCGCTTCGGGACGCTCGTCACGTCAGCCGGCCGGCGCCGCGCCGCCCGGGGCGTTGCCCTCGCGGCCGGCGCGGGTGCGCTGGCGCTCGTGATCGCCGGCGCGGGCGCGGCACCCGCGGGCGCCTCGGTGGCAGCCGGCGCATCGAGTTCGCCGAGCCAGGCCGGGGACGCGCTTCCCTGGCAGCCGTACAACGCGCCGGCGCTCCAGGCGCTGCGCGACAGCGGCCGCGTGGTGCTGCTCGACTTCACGGCCGACTGGTGTCTCACCTGCAAGGTGAACGAGCGCGTCGCCTTTGGCTCGGACGCGGTCCGCGCGTCGCTGCGCGCCCACGACGTCGTGCTCCTCCGCGCCGACTGGACCACGCGCGACCCGTCCATCACGCGTGCACTCGCGGCGTTCAACCGCAACAGCGTGCCGTTCGTCGTGCTCTACGGCCGCGACCGCGCCGCGCCGCCGGTCGTCCTCCCGACGCTCCTCACACCGGGGATCGTCACCCGCGCGCTGGATGCCGCCGCTGCCGGCCCGGCGCCCGCGCTTTCCGCCGCGCCCGCGCGCTGACCGCCGCGGCGCGATCGAATCCACCCATTCGTCCCCTTTTCGAGGAACGCACCATGTTTCTTCCGACTCGGCTCCCCATGAAGCGCCTCCTCGCGGCCATCGGTGGCATCGCGTTCGCCGCGGTCGCGGTCACCGCCGCGACCGGCGCCACGAACGGCGGCGTGGCGGCGGATGCCGCCCCCAGCACGGGGCCGCAGGTCGGCGCGCCCGCGCCGGCGTTCACCGCGGTCGACACGCGCGGCGCCTCGCACTCGCTCGCGGCCTACCGCGGCCGGTGGGTGGTGCTCGAGTGGGTGAACCACGAATGCCCGTACACCAAGAAGCACTACGCCCAAGTCGACGGCCGGCCCGGGAACACGCAGGCGATGCAGCGCGACTACGCCAGGCGCGTCGTGTGGCTCTCGGTCGTCTCCTCCGCGCCCGGCAAGCAGGGCTTCACGACGGCGGCCGAGGCGGACCGGCTGACGCGCGAAAAGGGCGCGGCGCCGGCCGCCGTCGTCCGCGACACGGCCGGCACGCTCGGGCGGCTGTACGGCGCGCGGAACACGCCCCAGTACGCGATCATCGACCCGCAGGGGGTGCTTCGGTACGCGGGCGCCATCGACGACAATCCGTCGCCCAGGGTCAGGGACGTCGCGGGGGCGACGAACTACGTCCGCGCCGCGCTGGACGCGGGCCTGGCGGGCCGGCCGATCGCGGTCGCGCAGACGCAGCCCTACGGCTGCGACGTTAAGTACTGATCGTGCCTGACGCACGGCGGGCCGTCTGCATCGGCCCGTCGTGCGGAACGCGGCGGAGCTTCATCCAGGGAGCTGGCGAGGGAGGACGACGAACGCGTGTTCGGGGCTGCGTTTCCGGGATTCCGTGTGCACGCTGGGCAAGGCATTTCAACGCATATTTCGCGGAGACCCAAGGGGAGTTCGCAGATAACAAAGGCGGTTCTACTCTGCGAACTCTCTTTTCAACTCCGCGTACTCTGCGTTGAGTTGTTTCTCCCGTTCTGCACGAGAGATCGGAGGAATCGGGATGAGTCCTCCGTGAGGTTTCATCGTTTACGTCCCGCGCAGGATGAGCTCGGAACTTTTCACGGAGGAGATGAAGATGATCGAACGGCGCAACGTCCTCCGCGAGCGGCCCTCAATGCGTTGCGAGTGAGGCATTGAGCTCTCCCGCCGGCTGAAAGGGGCACGGTTTCTGGACAGGAACGCGGCGGAACATCATCAAGGGAACAGGCGGATGAAGACGACGAAGGCACTCTTCGCGATGGGGACCGTGGCGGCCTCCGCGCTGCTCTGGGTGGCCGGCACGCGCGGCGCGCAGGCTGCTCCCGGCGGGATCGCGATCGATGGCGATGACATCGCGGGGGTGGTGACGGGGGCGAGCGGCCCCGAGGCGGGGGTGTGGGTGATCGCGGAGACCTCCGGCCTCCCCACGAAGTTCGCCCGGATCGTGGTGACCGACGACCAGGGGCGCTACCTCCTCCCCGACCTGCCGCAGGCGCGCTACGACGTCTGGGTGCGCGGGTACGGGCTGGTGGACTCGCCCCGGCGGCGGGCGGAGCCCGGGACGATGCTGGACCTGCAGGCGACCCCCGCGCCGGATCCGCGCGCCGCGGCGGAGTACTACCCGGCCGGGTACTGGTACTCGCTGCTCCGCGTCCCGGCCGAGAGCGAGTTTCCCGGCACCGGCCCGGAAGGGAACGGGATCAGCCCGAACATCAAGAGCCAGCCGGAATACCTCCGGTTCGTGAAGAACGGCGCCTGCCTGGGCTGCCACCAGATGGGGAGCAAGGGGACGCGCGAGCTGCACCCCGCGCTCGGCACCTTCGAGTCGTCCGTGCTGGCGTGGCAGCGGCGGCTGCAGGTGGGCCAGGCCGGGGGGCCCATGACCGGCACGCTGCACCAGATGGGCGGCCCGCGCACGCTGCGGATGTTCGCCGACTGGAGCGACCGGATCGCGGCGGGCGAGGTCCCGCCCGCGCCGCCCCGCCCGCAGGGGATCGAGCGCAACGTCGTCATCACCCTCTGGGACTGGGCCGATCCCAAGGCGTACCTGCACGACCTGGTCTCCACCGACCGCCGCAATCCCACCGTCAACGCCAACGGCCCGGTCTACGCCGTGCTCGAGGCGAGCGCCGACTACATGCCGGTGCTCGACCCCAGGACCCATACGGCGACCCGGGTTCCGGTCACGCTACGCGACTCGAGCGCCGGGCCCGCGGCGGGGCAGGTCGGGTTCCCTTCGCCGTACTGGGGAACCGAGGCGATCTGGACCAGCCGGGCCAACGTGCACAACCCCATGCTGGACGAGACGGGGCGCGTCTGGATCACCTCCCGGGTGCGTCCGCCGCCCAACCCCGATTTCTGCAAGGAAGGGTCGAGCCATCCGTCGGCCCGCCTCTTTCCGCTCAACACCTCGGGCCGCCACCTGGCGGTGTACGACCCCAAGACCCGGGAGATGAAGCACGTCGCCACCTGCTTCGGCACGCACCACCTGATGTTCGCGGAGGATGCCGACAACACCCTCTGGACGAGCGGCGGGGGGCCGGTGGTGGGGTGGCTGAACACCCGGCTGTGGGACCAGACGGGCGACGAGGAGCGGGCGCAGGGATGGACCGCGCTGATCCTGGATTCCAATGGCAACGGCCGGCGCGACGCGTACGTGGAGCCGGACGCGCCCATGGATCCCGGCAAGGACAAGCGCCTTCAACCCGGGCAGTACGGCGGTGGTCCGTACGCGCTGGCGCCCGCGCCGGACGGCTCGGTGTGGGGGACGATGTTCGGATTCCCCGGCGCGATCTTCCGGCTGACCCCGGGCTCCAATCCGCCGGAAACCGCGCTCACCGAGGTCTTCGAGGTGCCGTGGAACAACCCGGCCGTCGCAAACCAGGGCTTCTCTCCGCGCGGCGGCGACGTGGACCGGAACGGCGTGTACTGGGCCGCCCTGGCGAGCGGGCACATGGCCAGCTTTGACCGGCGCAAGTGCCGCGGCCCGCTCAACGGCCCCACCGCCACCGGGCAGCACTGTCCGGAGGGCTGGACGTTCTACGCCGAGCCCCTCCCGCAGCTGGGCAACGTCACCAGCGCGGGGAGCGGCGAAGGGAGCTACTACACCTGGGTGGACCAGTTCAACACGCTGGGCCTGGGGGAGAACGTGCCGATCAACACCGGCAACCAGTCCGAGGGGCTCCTCGTCCTCAAGGACGGCAAGTGGGTCGTCCTGCGCGTTCCCTACCCGATGGGGTTCTACACCAAGTGGCTGGACGGCCGCATCGACGACCCGAACGCCGGCTGGAAGGGGCGCGGACTCTGGGCCGCCATCAGCACCCGCACCCCCTACCACATGGAGGGCGGAAAGGGGACCACCAGCAAGGCGATCCGCTTCCAGCTCCGGCCGGATCCGCTGGCGAGGTAGCGCGAACGTGCGAAGGCGATCGTAAGCCGAAGGGCGGAGCCGGCAACGACAGGCTCGTTGCCGGCTCCGCCCTTCCTGCTCATCCGCACCTGGAGTTGTGACGCGCGGGACTGCGCACGAGAGCTTGCTGCCGCGCCGAGTGACGTTTCAGACCGGAACGTTGTCCAGGCCGCTGCCGGCCGCGGCGCCTGGTTCGGCGGCGGGGAGGGTGTCGGTGCGGGCGTCCACCTGGCCTTGCCGCTGCTTCAGGAGCCCGTACAAAAGGAGCGCCACGGCAGGAACCACGCAGATCGCCGCGAGGTAAATGTCCCCCTGGTGCAGTGGGTGCGAGCGCACCAGCACCGAAGTGCGGGGGCGTCGTGGATCGTATGCGACTCGCACCTGCTGCCCTGCGCCGAGCTCGGGAACATGCGGGTCGAAGCACCCCGTGGTTCCACCGAACCACAGCCGGCGGGAAAAGTACTCGCGGCCACCGACGGAGTAACGGTAACGAAGCCGGATGGTGCACACTTCGCCGCGCACTCCGTCGTGAAGGCGCCGGTCGAAGCGGACCACCTCTCCAGGGGTGGCTGGCCAGTCCCTGGCTTTGAGGTTCGCGCGATGATGGAGGAGCGGGCCCAACAGGCTCACGCCCGCGATGGCCCACACGATCAGGAGCATCCCCAGAAACCCGGGCAAGTGCAAGTTCCTCCGGGCCACGCCAGCATGCTTCATCTACATCCCTTCCAGGGAAAGCCGCCGAACGAAAAAGCTGCCGAACGACACAGAGGTCAGGGCTGCGGGCCCGGCGCGCAAGCCTGTCGTCCGCCAAAAACAGGGGGACGAGACAACTGCCGGCCCGCCCGCCATGACGAGCCACCGAACGCCCCCACGCTCGGGCGCGGAGGCGCATGGAGCGCAACTGTTAGGGATGCGGCTGCTCCCGCTCTCCACGTGCGCTGGCAGGCCTTGCCACGGCGATGCAGGAAGCCCGGCTCCCGTGACGCGCCAGGATGGTGAGCTCCTCCAGCTCCAGGCCGGCGGCGCGGACCTGCACCCTGAACTCGTCCTCGTAGGTCACGTGCCCGAAATCGATGCTCGTGACCCGCTTCAGCATGGGCTTGACGAGCTCCACCCAGCGGGAACGCTGCATCTGGATGGTTTGTGTGAAAAAGATGCGTCCGCCCGGGACCAACAGCGCGCCACAATGCCGCAGCGCCCGCTCGGGCTCGGGCAGGAGCATGAAGCTTCCGGAGAAATACACGGCATCGTACGGCCCGCCCTGGTGATCGTAGACCGATTCGAGACGTACCTCGACACGATCCCGCAGCGGGGAATCCCGGAGTTTTCGCCGGGCGTGCTCCACGTAGTCGGCGTCGATGTCGATCCCGGTGACGCGCAGGCCCTTTCGCTCCACCAGGGCGGCGTTCGCCAGCAGGGCCCCGGCTGTGCCGATGCCCACGTCCAGCAGCGCGGCGCCCTTCGGCACACGCATCAGCACCTCGGCGTACCAGCGAGAGGTGAGTTTGAGGATGAGCGTGTCGTAGATGAGGCTTCGGATCATGGGCCCCCGGTGAACGGTGGCGGGCACGGAGCATCGCCCGACGTTGACCCGCTGGCCAGCGGGTCAGGGAGCGCACCCGAGCGTTTGGGGAAGGCCCGGCTGCGAGAACACCTCCGAAATGCCCCAAGTGGGATGCTGTGCCGCCTGACGCCCCCAGGCTCAGGCGCGATGGGCCCATTTGGTATCGCAAGCGTAGCTCCAAAGGTGGCCGGCCGATTGGCGCCCGCAGCGCTTTTGTCAGGCGCGCGGGGGCAAATGACGCCGGATGTAAGGCACAGGCAGAGAGAGGAGGGCGGCCACAAAGAGAAGAAACAGGGCCGGCGACAGCCACCAGGGACCCGGCCAGGGAGGCAGCACGCCGGAGCCGGACATTGTGAGTGTGAAGGCAACTCCGAAGGCGAGTGCACTGGCTACCCAGGCGAAGTAGGCGTATAGGGACCAGCCAGCTACGCGCCACAGGCCGACCGCCGCGATGATGGCGCACGTCCCGTAGAGCAGGGCAAACAGCGAGAGCGCAGGCGCGCCGAAGCCGAGTTTACGACCGGCCGGAGTGAGCATGATGACGGCGTTTGCGAATGCGGCAAGCGCGAGCCATCCGATCAGGAGCGAGAGGACAAGGAAGCCGGCGGGGCGTCTCATGTCTGCCTTTCCGCGGGTGAGTGGCGGGGCGCACGAAGTATGGCGCGCTGCACGAGGGAGGTCCAAGGGAGAGCGAGCCTGCTCGCTGCACTCTGCCGCCGGGATCTGGAGGCGTGGACGCAGTTCGGTAAGCGCCGGAGCGCGCGCCTAAGTGGAGGCGGCCGGAATGCTAGGGCAGCAATCGCCCGGTGCCAGTGTGCCAAAGGCGAGCAACGCCATCCCGTGTTCGGACTGCAAGCACATCGTCACGCCAGCTGAGGCCGGCAAATCCGCCCGTTATCGCCCGGGTACGAACGGCACTGGCCGCCGAGTCGATCCGTGCTACCCGCCCAAGGCGGATGACGTTCACCGGCACATAATCCGACGCGCTCTTGAATGCGTCGGTGGGGGGATCCACTCCTTCTGCCAGCGCGAGGATCACCTCCATGGTTGCACCCTTCTCCCCATCTACGTACGGCGGCTTGTAGAACTCGAGCTGCTCGGCGTCAAAGTATGACTCCGCGCCCGACGGGCCGAGCCTGCGGATGGAGAGACTCGGAAGGCAGCATCCAATCTCCGGCCCGAATAGAAAGAGCAGCCGCCCGGCCCCAGGATAATCGGTTATGAAGATCCGCTTTGAGGGAATCAGGTTGTCGTCCGCTGAGAACCCTGCGGGAGGTGAGCCCCACTCCCCGTCGAGAGATTGCCGGCCGGCACGCGACATGAGCAGTTCAATGCGGTCACCCTTCTCATGCATGAAATAGAAGATGAGATCATCCTCGATGCCGTCACCATCCATATCCAGGCGGTGTCGTTCGAGGAGGACGGGAGCGGATGTGACACTGTCCGGGCCGGGCCGAACTCTGACCGAGTCCGGGACGAGACTGGCAACAGTCTGGCCGGTTTCGTCTGAACGATTCTCTTGCTCGGGATTACATCCGCAGAGAGCGAGAATGATCGCCGATCGTACAAAGAAAGATTTCTGCATTGTCGTGTCGGTCCAGGTCGACGTCGTGCGATGGCCCGCCGCCTGAGCGGACCCAGTGATGAAACACACGGCAGCCGCGGAGATTACCTCCGGCTGCCGCGATGCTTGCCCAGCGGCCTTTCGCGCAGCCGACCGGTCCGTACCCGTTATGGCCGACTACCTGTGGTGCACGAGCGTCCAATGCCGGCCGGAACTCCGAGACCGTCACGTTACCGCCGCGGCTCGAACACCGGAGCGGCTTCGTCGCGGATCACCAGAACGCCGTCGAACACGGTGGACCAATCGGTCGTCGTAACGGTGCCCAGGAGGCGCGATGGCACCGGGCCGAGCGAGCGGAGCGCCGCCCCGTCGAGGTAGGCCCATCCCGCCGCGTCACCAGCCGCCCCAACGGCGAGCGCCCGGGCTTCCAGCGCGTCCGGCGGCAACGGGGCGAGCGGCTGAACCGGCGCCCCCGCCCGGGACCACTGTCCCCCGAGCGCCGTGAAGCCGACGACCGCCAGCTGGTCGCCCCAGCGTTCGGCCAGGCGCTCGCCCAGGCGCGGCGCCCGGAGGGGGAGCACGGGGTTCGCGCCGGGCCCGCGCGCCGCATGCACCGTCGCCGTCCAGACGACGATCCGGGCGTCGGGAGGCAGCCGGGCGGACCACCACGCGAGGTTCTGGGCCATGACCAGGCCCCGGTCGGGTCCGGGAGCCCCGCCATCGGCGGTCCCGCGCTCGCGGGCAAAGTAGCCGGCGAGGTCGCCGAGCATGACCTCGTCCGGCGTCCGCCGCTCGGCCGCCCGCGCCGTGGACGTCCGTGCGGCCAACGCGCGATCCGCCGCCAGCCGGGTGCAGTCGGCCAGCCGCGCCCGCTCCGTGCTGTCGTACGGCAGCGCCGCGGTGTAGCCCCAGGTGAGGTGGCGCCCGACGGCGTTCCGGCACTCGGCCGCGCGCGCGGGCGGCACCGCTCCGCCCACCAGACCGGGCAGTGTCGCGCGCGCGTAGGCCGCCGTCGCGCCCGCCGCCTGATCGTCGAGCCCGCCAAGGGCCACGCGGCCGGCCACCGCCTCGTGCAATAGCCAGCGCCGCCATCCAGCGAGTTCCCGCGTCCACCAAAAGGCGCCGATCGCGCGGGCGAGCGCGAGTTCGAGCGAGTCGGTCCCGCCGGCGCTGGCCGCCGCCCCGGCCGGGCCGACCGGGGCCCGCGGCGTATCCGCGATCGCCCGCTCCAAGCCGAAAAAGCCGTAGCTCCCTGCCTCGACCAGCACCGCGTTGAAGCCGCAGTGCGTTACGAGGCGCTCGACGATTCGCGCCTTGACGCCGAACCCGCGCGCATGGCCGTGATCCGGCAGCTCGCCGAGGAGGACGACGCGCTTGCCGCACACGGCGGCGGCGACACGCGCGGCCGCCTGTTCCTCCAGGCTGTCGGTGGCCGAGTGCACACCCAGGCTGCTCGTGGGGCTGCCCGTGGCAGGCGCTGCACCCTGCGCAGCGGCCGCGGCGGGGACGAGGGACAGACCGCCGAGCAGCAGGGCACCGGCCGCGAGCCGCCGGCGCGCGCCACGCGCGCGACGGACGACCGCCGCGACGAGAGCAGCCGGGACGTGCACGCGAGTGGCAACGCGTAATGCCGGCGCTGGGCCGGGCTCCCATCGGGGAGCTGTGTCAGGTAGCATGTCCCAATCGATGGTGTATGGCTGCGGATGGAGCGGTTTGTCGCGGTCTGGCGACACAAGGGTCAGGGATGCGGGGCGGGCGCGCAAGACTTTCCTCCGCCGGAAAAAAGTGCCCGGCCTCCCGCATCCCCTGCAGCCGATTGTCAGGCTGCGGTGTCAATGAGCACAGCCCCTCCATTGAGCGATCATTCGAACGACGCTGCGCATGCCGTGCCTCGCTATCCAGGGCTCGTCGGCGGTGCGCTGCCGGCGGGTTTTCTGGCTGTTTTCAGCAGGCCATGCGAGAGCGGACGTGCGCCGCCAGTTCCCCTCGCTCACGAAGCTGAACGAGTTGGTCCAAGAGCGGCCAGCGTGCATCCGGATGCGCCCGCAAGATCGATTCGTACGCCTGGAGCGCGCCCGCTACGCCGGCTGCGTGGACAGCCGCCTGGTCGCGGGCCATACCCGGATTCTCGATGATAAAGGCGCCGCTGGACAGGATCTGCTGCATTACGAGTTCAGGTCCGTAGTTTCGGCGTGAACTCACAAGGGGGTTGAGCACTCCGCTACAAACCGTAATCGTGACATCCGGAGAATCTACAAAATAGTCGAGGAGACGCTGCCGCAGCTGTGTAGCGCCCGCCTGCAAGGGGTTGGATTCCAGGCTGCGCACCTGCGCCACGATGTCCGACTTTTGAGTGCCCGTAGCCGCGCGCGAAGCAGGCGCCGTACTCGCCGCTTCCTGTCCGCCACTTGCGCAAGCCGCGAGGAGCTCGCCATAAGCATCCAAAGCATCCGCATACGCCTGCCCTGAAAAAAGGTGGCCACAAACAACAGAGCAACCAAGGTGACAATATTTAATTCATACTGCAAGGGAGACGGTGCTCTATCGATTTTCTACTCTGCAGAATGCATGGCCGCACCTCGCCTGCAACGACTCGGCGAGGCGCAGGCTCATGCGATGGTCCGTTTTACCCCCCCGCGCCTGGGTGTAGCCCGGCAGCGCCTGCCACTCACTGCACGCTCTCGCCGGCGATGAATGAACGGCAGCCGCAGGAGCGATCACCTGCGGCTGCGGCGATGCTTGCCCAGCAGCCTAGCGACACGAGGGTCAGGGATGCGGGGTCGGCGCGCTAGACTGTCGCCGGCAAAATCATCGGCGGCCCCGCATCACTTGCAGCCGATGGTCAGGCCGCGGCTACCGCACCACCCAAAACAGGTCTGTGCCTGGTACAGGCACTCATCGGGAAGTCTGCCGTCCGAGCTCTTGCGCGAGCCCGATGAGAATTCCTTCGGGGCCCCGGATGTAGCAGAGACGATACGTGTCCTGGTACTGGACCACCTCGCCCACGAGCTCCGCGCCACGTTTGACGAGCCGGGCGAGCGTATCGTCGATGTCCTCTACGGTGAACATGACGCGCAGGTAACCGAGCGCGTTCACCGGGGCCCTGCGGTGATCGGCAACCACGGGCGGCGCAAAGAATTGCGAAAGCTCGAGCCGGCTGTGACCATCCGGCGTACGCATCATGGCGATCTCGACGCGCTGGGTCCCCAGTCCGGTGACGCG
>DATING010001162.1:0-2894 GCA_035474555.1 Longimicrobium sp.
GCCCGGCTCGATCCCTTCCAGCACCTGCAGCTCGCTCTTCTGCACGTCCACCTTGAGCAGGTCCACGCGCGCCACCTGGTGCTCGTAGATCACCTGCGACAGCGGGCGCAGGGTGCAGCGAAAGGTCTCGGCGCGCAGCCGCTCTTCCAGCAGGTCGTCGGCGTGGCGCATGACGCCCTCCATCCCGGCCATCCCCTGCTCCAGCTGGTTTTCCATGATGGCGAGCAGCGTTTCGCGCTCTTCTTCCAGCCGAGGGTGGAACGTGGACATCCCGGGCGAGTTGGGATAGAAGGTGAACTCCGCCTCCCCCGCCCGGTCGCTGATGCCGTAGTTGAACAGCCGGGCCCCCGGCGCGTAGCGCGATGCGTTCACGCGCAGGATCTCGAACAGCCGCGGCGCGGGCTCAAAGGTGTAGGAGGTGATCCGGCGCCCCAGGCTGTGCATGAACAGCGTGGTGGTGCCGATGTTGCCGCCCACGTCGAACACGCAGTCCCCGTCGTTCAGCGCGAGGCCGTTGCGAAGGTAGACCTGCTTTTCGAAGATGTCGTGGTAGAAGTACCGCGCCTCGGCCTTGCTCTGGTAGACGATCTCGTAGCCGTTGGGCAGCAAGAGGGTCCGGCTTCGCAGGTGCTCGGGAACGGGCAGCTGGAGATCGTCCATCATCCACACATTGCGGCGACAAAGGATGTGGAACGTGCGTGCAGCCGTGCACGCCGCCCGGTCAGGCGCTCGGTGCACGGCGTACGCACTTCCTGGGAGGTACGGCCGGAGATATCCTTATCAGGCAAGATATAAATAACCTTCCCGCCCGGCTACCCCCGCACCTTTCTCCTGCCGAAGCCGTCCGACCAGTGTCCCCAAAGGATGCATCCGCCGCATCTGCTACACGGCTGCGCGGTCCGGCCGCCGGTCCGATGCACGGCCTTCCGGCGAGGGCCTGCTTCTACTGATCGCGATCGGGTGGTGTGTGCCAGTCCACGCATCCATCCCAGACGCGGCGATCCTGCCTGTACTGCCTCTCCGAAGAAACGCGGATGCCGTCCCCGCGCCAGCATCAGCCTCACTGCCAAGGATCTCTGGCCTCCTGCACGACTCATCCGGTCCGCGATCGGAAGTCGCGTCACATCCCTCCCCGCACGTTCCGCCTTCGGATCGCCGCCAGACGGATGACCGCGATCGTGATCGTGATGGTGATCGGGGGCGCGGCATGGGGTCCCAGTCAGGGCTTGCTTCTACCGATCGCGATCAGGTGGATGCCGTGCATCGGCAGTCTTCCGCGCCGTGCGGCCAGTATCCTCTCCCTGCAAAAATTTCGATCCCGTCCCCTCGCCGGCAGCCGCCTCACTGCCAAGGATCTCTGGCCTCCTGCACGATCCATCCGGTCCGCGATCGGAAGTCGCGTCACATCCATCCCGCACGAACAGCATCCGTAGAGGCCTGGTACGACGGATGATTGCCATCGCGACGTCCGGACGCGGATCGGACGGCGAGCGGCAGGGTGCATCAGGCCCTTGGTAGACCGGCTGCTGCCGGAGAGGGGACGGCCATCCGCGTTTTTTGGATGAGGCACGATCGCGGCTGCGGAGGTGGATGCCTGGCCTGGCACAGTATCCACATGATCGCGATCGGTAAGACGATGCCTGCGCCGGAAGCCCGCATGTCCCGGTCGAGGCGAGGGAGGCGCCGCGCTGGAATCCCGCACCACGTCTTTTCCCTCGCCCCGCGCTGTCCTTGGATGGGCAGCATTCCTGCTGGGAGCGGATCACGGTGGGACGAATCGGCGTTCCTCCATTGACTCCGCGGGATGGGTTTCGGTAGGCTTGCGATGCGGGCGGCGGGCGCGTCAGTACGGGCCGCCGCGAAACGTTGTAGAGACAGTGCCGGACCGGTCGGATGGACCCCATGAACAACAGAATGACTCCCGAACTCGCTTCTCCCCTCGCGGCGCGCGCGCCGCGGTTCGCCTGGCTCCCGGACGCGCTGACCATGGCGCGGCTGGCTGCCATCCCCGTGCTGTGGGTGCTGGCGCTGCTGCAGATGCGCGAAGAGCTGGCCATCGGTGCCACGGTGGCGGCGTTCACGGACGTGCTGGACGGCATGCTGGCGCGCCGCCTGGGCGTAACCAGCAAGCGCGGCGGGGCCATGGATTCCACCGCGGACCACCTGCTCAGCACGTCGCTGGTGGTGTGGCTCTTCCTGTTCTGCCCGCAGTTCTTCGCGGCGGAGGGCGTGCGGCTGCTGGTGTGGGCCGCGTTCGGGCTGAGCGTGCTGGCGGCGAGCTGGCTGCGGTTCCGGCAGATCGGCAACCTGCACCTGTACAGCGCCAAGGTCGCGGGCGTCGCCGGCTACGCGTTCGGGCTGATGCTGCTGTACACGGGCGACTACAACCCGACCGTGTGGTACGTGGTGCTGGGCGTCACGTACCTCGCGGGGCTGGAGTCGCTGGCCGTGATCTTCACCCGCCGCGACGTGCGCGACCACCGCGGCACCATCCTGCTCCCGCGCCGCGACTGATCGCGCGCCTGCGTCGGAGAGGAATCACGCGGAGGAAAACAGAGAGGACGCGGAGGAAGACCATCGTCTCTCCGCGTCCTCTCGTTTCGTTCCCCGCGTCCTCCGCGTGATCGTTTCGCGGATGGATTCAGAGCGCGGACCGGGCCCGGTAGTCGCCGCCGTCGGGGTTGTAGAACGACCACCCGTCCGGCATGGCCACCAGGCACCCGCTGAGCCCCTCGGATGCCAGGATGCGCGCCACGTCCTCCGCGTCGCACGGGTCGGGAAAGGCGAGGGTCACGCGGCGCGCCGTCACGTCCGCGTAGTGCTTGTCCACCAGCGCCTCGGCGTGCGCGGGGGCGTAGGGGGAGCCGTCCGGGCGCGCGGTGATGCGGTGGACG
>DATING010001163.1:0-2974 GCA_035474555.1 Longimicrobium sp.
CGTCTCTGCGTGAGGCGGTTGTTTTCTCGGATTCGGTATGATCCGGATCAGCGGGTGGCGAGCGGGGGCTGCTCGCGCGAGAACCGCGCGATGGCTTCCTGCACCCGCCCCATCGCGAAGAGAAAGGGAAAGGGGAGTGCCACCAGAAGCGCCCCCGCAACGATCAGCAGCACCTGGCCCGGGCCACCCGTCGCCGTGGCGAAGCGGGCGGCCTGCACCGCGCCCATCACCAGCACGATCACGAAGGCGACCCAGCACAGCGCCGCCGCCAGCGGCTCCAGCGCAGCCCGCTGCTGGTGCCGGGGCAGGGCCAGCAGCCGCTGCTTGTCCGGGAGGTTCACCCCCTCGGCGCTGCGGGGGAGCGCCCAGGCCAGGGCAAAGAGAAACGCCACGGTGCCGGCGGCGATCAGCGGCAGCGACCACCACGCCTCCGGCGTCCGGGCCACCCACCGGTCCGCGTCGCGGCCAAGGTCGAAGTGCTGCGGAATGCGTCCGGGGAGCGCGGGCCAGGCCGCCGCGCTGGCCGCCGCCATCGTGGCGAGCGCGAGCAGCGTGGCGATCGTGGGAAGCCGGCGGGGGGATGCAGCCACGGGTGGGACCTCGGGGCGGAGGGTAGCGATGCGGGGAATGGTCCAAAGCTAATCAAGCGTTTTCCGCCGATCAAGCGCGCCGGCGGTCCGCCCGTGGGAACGTGCAGCGGCCGTGGATGGTAGCAGTGCGCCGAGGTTCATCCATCCCGCGGATTGCCCGTCGCCGCGACCCGCGTCCCCGCTTTCGGAGCGGATTTCATGCGCCCCATCATCCTTCTCCTCGCGACCCTTCTGATCGCCGCCGTGCATCCTGCCTCCGTGCACCCTGCAGCCGCGCAACCCGCGGTGCACAGGGATGACGAGCACGCCCCCCTCGCCTCCACGCCCATCGTCCTGGGCGAAACGGTGCACGGGGAGCTGGCGCCCGGGGACGACAGGGGCTATGGCCGTTCGTACGCCGACACCTACTCGTACCCGGGCCGGGAGGGGGAGACGCTCGTCATCACGCTCTCGTCGGACGCGTTCGATACGAGCGTGTACTTTGGACGGGTGAACCGCCGGACGTGCATCT
Organism: Longimicrobium sp.; assembly: GCA_035474555.1. Taxonomy (GTDB): domain Bacteria; phylum Gemmatimonadota; class Gemmatimonadetes; order Longimicrobiales; family Longimicrobiaceae; genus Longimicrobium. The sequence continues at coordinate 1,102 of DATING010001163.1, forward strand.
CGGTAGACCGGGACGACGACAGCGGCGAGGGCACCAACAGCCGCCTGGTGGTGACGCTGGAGCAGGACGGCGAGTACCACGTGCACGTGGGATCCCCCGTGGCGGGCGGACGGGGCGCCTACACGCTGCGGCTGGAGCGGGGCACCCCGGAGCTGGGCAGCGTGGACACGGTCAGCACGCGCGCGGACCTCGCGCGGGGCTCCACCGTCGTGGGCCGGCTGGACCGGGTGGATCGCCGGCTTGAGGACGGCTCGCTGTACGAGGATTGGACGTACCGCGGCGAGGCCGGCGAGACGGTGCGCCTGCACATGCGGTCGCCGGACTTCGACGCGTACCTCGCCTTTGGGCGGATGGTGAACGGCGCGTGGGAGGAGCTGGCGCACAACGACGATGGCGCGGAGGGTACCGGCAGCGACCTCACCGTCACGCTGCCGGCGGACGGCGAGTACGTCATCCGCGCGAACGCGTTCTCCTCCGGCAGCAGCGGCCGGTACACCCTGGTCGTCGACCGCCACTAGGGCAGGCCGCGGACGGATTGCAGCCGGCATTGCCGCGGCGACGGAACGCGGGGCGCGGCGGATGGTTGCAGTGCGCCGTGGTTCATCCTTTCCGCGGATCGGTCGTCGCCGCCCTTGCATCCTCCCGCCTTCGGAGCGGATTCCATGCGCCCCACGTTCATCCTCTTCGCGCCCCTGCTGATTGGCAGCGCCGTCGCGCAGCCTGCCGCGGCGCAGGACACCATCCGCCCCGGCGAGAGCGTCACGGGCGAGCTGGCCGCGTCCGATCGCGTGCTGGACGGCTCGCGGTACGACGTCTGGCGGTTCCGCGGGCAGGCCAACCACCGCTACCGCGTCACGCTGCGCTCGGACCAGTTCGACGCGGTCCTGGTGGTGGGCGTAGAGACCGGCATTGGATGCGTGGACTGCCGGCTGGACGACGACGGCGGGGGCGGCACGAACGCATCCCTGCAGTACATGGGCGCCGAAGACCGCACGTACGAGATCCGCGCGAAATCGTACGACGGCGAAGCCCTGGGCACGTACGTGCTGGTCCTGGAAGACGAGGGAGTCCACGAGGGGATCCACGAGCCGCACGAGCCCGCCTCCATCCCCATCAGCGCCGGCGAGACGGTGCGGGGCGAGCTGGCGCCCGGGGACGGCCGGAGCCGCGGCCGGTCGGTCTCCGACACCTATTCGTACCAGGGCCGGGCGGGGGAGACGCTCCTCGTCACCCTGGCCTCGGACGCGTTCGATACGAGCGTGTACTTTGGACGGGTGAACCTCCGCGCGTGCATCTCGATGAACGGCGATGACGACAGCGGCGAAGGCACCAACAGCCGCCTGGTGGTCCGGCTGAGCGAGGACGGCGAGCACCACGTGCACGTGGCATCCGCGGCCCAGGGCGGACTGGGTGCGTACACGCTGCGGGTGGAGCGTGTGGGCGCCGAGCTGGACGGGGTGGATACGGTGAACACGCGATCGGACCTGTCGCGGGGGTCCACCGTGGTGAGCCGGCTGGACGGCGCCGACCCCCGCCTGGAAGACGGCTCGTTCTACGAGGAGTGGACGTATCGCGGCGAGGCCGGCGAGACGGTGACCCTGCACATGCGGTCGCGGGAATTCGACACGTACCTCTCCGTCGGCCGCAGGGTCAACGGCGTGTGGGAGGAGCTGGGGCACAACGACGATGGCGAGGCCGGCACCGACAGCGACCTCACCGTCACGCTGCAGGCGGACGGCGAGTACGTCATCCGCGCGAACGCGTTCGGTCGCGGCGGCAGCGGCCGGTACACCCTGGTCGTCGACCGCCACTAGGGCAGACCCCGGACGGATTGCAGCCGGCATTGCCGCGGCGACGGAACGCGGGGCGCGGC
>DATING010001164.1:0-3392 GCA_035474555.1 Longimicrobium sp.
CAGCCCGCGGTCCAGCCCGCGCGCCACGGACGCGGCATCCACCTCGTCCGCGTCCTCCTCCAGGCTCCACAGGTGCAGCGTGTGGGTCGCGCCCGTCCATCCGCGGTCCGTCAGCGCGCGCGCCAGGGCGCGGTAGTCCGCGGGGGACGCGGGATCAACCGTCACGTACGATTCGGCATCCCGGAAGCCGCCGCCGGCCTCCACGCGCACCACGTCCGCCCCGCCGGCGCGCAGCCGGTCCGCCAGCGGCGCCGCGTCCTGCCCGCCGAAGACCACCACGCGGCGGCCGCGGAACCCGTCCGCAGCCGAATCGACCGCCGGCGTCTGCCGCCAGAGCGGGGCGTAGAACCAGTCGCGCGCGGGGCGGCGCGCCTCCACGACGGGACGGGTCTCCGCCACGGACGCCGGGGCCTCCGACGGGTCCAGGTCCAGCCAGTAGCGCCGCGGCTCCAGGGGATGCCCGGGGAGCACCACGCGCTGCCGCCCGTCGTCCTCCCTCTGCAGCGACCAGTCGATCCCCACGCCGTGGCTCCACAGCTGCCCCACGGCGCGCAGGAGCACGGCGCGGTCGCTGCCCGGCTGCTCCGCGTGGCGCAGCGAGGCCGCCACGCGCTGGGCGCCCTGCTGCCGCGCCCACGAGCCCAGCACGGCGCCGGGCCCCACCTCCAGCAGCACCGGCTCCCCCGCCGCGCCGCCGCCCAGGCCGCGCAGCGTGTCCACGCACTCCGCGAAGCGCACGGGGGCCAGCAGGTGCTGCACCCAGTAGTCCACGGACTGCGCCTGCTCCGGCCGCAGCCACTGCCCCGTGGCGTTGGCGGCCAGGGGCACCTCCGGCGCGCGGCGGCGAATGCCGTTCACCACCGCGGCGAACGCCTCGCGAGCGGGGGCCAGCAGGCCGGAGTGGAAGGGGTGGCGCACGGCCAGCGGCAGCACCAGCGCACCCTCCTGCTTCGCCCGCTCGCTGAAGCGCGCCACGTCCGCCGGACTCCCGGAAACCACGCACGAGCGGGGCGCGTTCACGGCCGCCAGCCAGAGCGCGGCCCCGTCCGCCTCCAGCGCGTCGATCAGCGCGCGCGTTTCCGCCTCCGCCAGCGACACGGCGGCCATGCTGCCGGGAAGGCCGTCCAGCAGTTGCGCGCGGCGCACGACGAGCGTCAGCGCGTCTTCCAGGGTGAATACGCCGGCCACGCAGGCGGCCACGTACTCGCCCAGCGAGTGCCCTGCCACCGCGCGCGGCACGATCCCGCGCGCCTTCCACAGCTCCGCCAGCGCGTATCCCACGGCGAACATGGCGGGATGCCCCCAGCGCGCGCCCTGCAGCGGGTCGTCCGCGGAGGGGGCGGCGGGGCCGCGCAGCATGGCGCGCAGGTCCATCCCCTCCCCTGCCTTCGGCACGTCGGCGGAAGCCGGCGCGTCCGCGGGATACAGGACGGCAGCCAGGTCCATCTGCCAGCGGTCGCGGAGGATGGCGAAGCAGCGGTCCATGGCGTCGCGGAAGGCGGGCTCCGTCTCGTACAGCTCGCGCCCCATCCCCGCGTACTGCGTCCCCAGGCCGGAGAACAGGAACACGACGCCGGGGTCCGCCTCGGCCGCCAGCTGGGTGGCCACGCGGGACGTATCCACCCCGCGCAGGAGCGACGCGGCCTCCGCGGGACTCGACGCGACGAGCGCGCGGCGGTGCGCGAACGCCTTGCGGCCGCGGGCCAGCGTGAACGCCACGTCGGCCAGGGCGAGGTCCGGCTGCGACTCCAGGTGCGCGGCCGTGTCCGCGGCCAGGCGGTCCAACGCCGTCTGCGTGCGGGCGGAGAGGACGAGCAGCTCCGGGCCCGCAGCCTCGACGGACGAGCCGGCGAGGGACGGATCGGCGGCGGGTGCCTCTTCCAGCACCACGTGCGCGTTGGTGCCACCCACGCCGAACGACGAGACGCCCGCGCGGCGCGGCACCCCGCGGGGCTCCCACGGGAGCAGGCGGTCCGCCACGTAGAAGGGCGACCCGGCGAAGTCGATGCGCGGGTTGGGGTCCTGGAAGTGCAGCGAGGGCGGGATCTGCCGGTGGCGCATGGCCAGCACGGTCTTGATGAGCCCCGCGAGCCCCGCCGCCGCGTCCAGGTGCCCGATGTTGGTCTTCACGGAGCCCAGGGCGCAGAAGCCGCGCTCGCTGGAGTTGAAGGCGCGGGTGAGGGCCGCCACCTCCACGGGGTCGCCCATGGGCGTGGCCGTGCCGTGCGCCTCCACGTAGGTGATGCTCTCGGCGGGCACGCGGGCCACGGCGTGCGCCAGGGCGATCACCTCGATCTGCCCGTCCACGCTGGGGGCGCTGAAGCCCACCTTCTGCGAGCCGTCGTTGTTCAGGGCGGAGCCCAGGATCACCCCGTGGATGCGGTCGCCGTCCGCCAGGGCGTCGGACAGGCGCTTGAGCACCACGATGCCCACGCCGCTGCCGGCCACCATGCCGTCGCCCGCCGCGTCGAACGCGCGGGTGTGCCCGTCCGGCGAGGACACGCCGTGCCCGGCCACGTAGCCGGACTTCAGCGGCGCAGAGACGGAGACCCCTCCCGCCAGCGCCGCGTCGCACTGGTAGTCCAGCAGGCTCTGGCAGGCCAGGTGGACGGCCACCAGCCCCGTGGAGCACGCCGTCTGCACGGTCATGGAGGGGCCGCGCAGGTTCAGCTTGTAGGACACCAGCGTGGCCAGGAAGTCCTTGTCGCTGCGGATGCGCTTCATCAGCCCGTCCCCGGTGCCGGCGGCAAAGCGGGCCAGGTACGTGAGCAGGTAGCTGTTCATGTTGGTGCCGCCGAAGACGCCCACCGGCCCGGGAAAGGTCTCCGGGTCCAGGCCGGCGTTCTCCAGCGCCCGCCACGCCTGCTCCAGGAACAGGCGGTGCTGCGGGTCCATCAGCTCCGCCTCGCGCGGATTGATCTCGAAGAACTCGGCGTCGAACAGGTCGGCCCCGTCCAGCGCCCCGTGCGCGGGGACGAAGTCGGGGTGCGCGATCATCCCGTCGCCAAAGCCCGTTTCGCGCAGCTCCTCGTCGGTGAAGAACGAGATGGATTCCACCCCGTCCCGCAGGTTGCGCCAAAAGGCGTCCACGTCCTCCGCGCCGGGAAAGCGGCACGCCATCCCCACGATGGCGATGCGCTCCGGGCCTTCTTCGATCTCGTTGCTCACTGCGTTCTTTCCCTGGGTCGTGGTGCGTGTCGCTGGCGCTCGGCGCGCGCGCGGGCCTGCTGCTGCAGGGTGCCGCCCGCCGCCTCCGCGGCGTCCCGGGGGCGCACGGCGTACAGGTTGTACAGCCGCGACCCCGTGTACATCTCGTCCTGCTCGGCGATGATCTCGAAGCCCTGGCGGTCCAGCAGCCCCGTCACGCGGTCCAGCCCGCCGTCTACGTCGTG
>DATING010001165.1:0-5812 GCA_035474555.1 Longimicrobium sp.
TCAGCCAGCTGGAATACTCTGCCTACGCGCCCATGGCGGAGAAGGAGATGCTGCAGATCGCGGACGAGGCGCGGGAGCGGTTCGGCACGGGGGCGATCCACGTGGTGCACCGGGTGGGGCGGCTCGGGATCGGCGAGGCCAGCGTGGCCATCGCCGTGGCCTCGCCGCACCGCGCGGAGGCGTACGACGCGTCGCGCTACGTCATCGAGCAGCTCAAGCAGCGCGTGCCCGTGTGGAAGCGCGAGGGGTACGTGGACGGCGAGACGGAGTGGGTGCCGGGATTCACTCCCGCCGTGCAGGAGGCCTCGTGACGACACTCGTGCAGCTGGGCCCGCTGGCCGTGGCGCCGTCGCGTCCGGTGCCGCAGTCGGGGGACATGGAGGACGGGTTCGGGCGCCGCATCGAGTACCTGCGCATCTCCGTCACGGACAAGTGCAACCTGCGCTGCGTGTACTGCATGCCCGAGGAGGGGCTGCCGTGGCTCAAGCGCGAGCAGATCCTGCGCTACGAGGAGATCGCGGAGATCGTGCGGGTGATGGCGGGCGCGGGGCTGCGCAAGGTGCGGCTCACGGGGGGCGAGCCCCTGGTGCGCCGCGACCTGTCCGCGCTGGTGCGGATGATCCGCGCCGTGCCGCAGATCCAGGACGTGTCGCTCTCCACCAACGCCGTGCTGCTGGAGGAGCAGGCGGAGGAGCTGCGCGATGCGGGGGTGGACCGGGTGAACGTGTCGCTGGATTCGCTGCGGGCGGACCGCATCGACGCCATCTCGCGGCGCGCCGGCTCGGCGGAGGCCATCTTTCGCGGGCTTGACGCGGCGGAGCGGGTGGGCTTCGGGCCCATCAAGGTCAATTGCGTGGTGATGCGCGGCCGCAACGACGACGAGGTGGCGGACTTTGCCGCCATCACCCGCGAGCGGCCCTGGCACGTGCGCTTCATCGAGGTCATGCCCACGGGCGACAACCTGGGCGTGCAGGCGGACGAGTTCGTGTCCGCGGACGAGATGCTGGAGCGTATCCGCGCCACGGGCGACCTGCGGCCGGTGACGGGGCCGGGGGGCAACGGGCCGGCGCGCTACTTCGCCTTCCCGGGGGCGCGGGGGACGGTGGGCGTGATCACCCCCATGAGCCATAACTACTGCGAGCGCTGCAACCGCATGCGGCTCACGGCGGACGGCCAGCTGCGCCCCTGCCTGTTCGGCCACCTGCAGACCAACCTGCGCGACCCGCTGCGCCGCGGCGAGCCGCTGGAGCCCCTCATCCGCCACACGCTGTCCGTGAAGCCCGAGCGCCACTGGCTGGAGCACGGCACCGACGCCGGCTCCGGCGGGCTGCGCGCGCTGTCGGAGGTCGGCGGATAGCGGGCAGCGGACGGACGGATTGGCGTACGAATGCGGAGACGCGGAAGAGAGGATGCTCTTCCGCGTCTCCGTTTTTCGTAGCGAGACGCCGCGGGTCAGATGGGGCGGAGGGGAAGGGGAGCGAATGAATTCGCGGCTACAACTTCACACTGTCCGCCTCCGCGGACACCAGAGACGCATGGCTCGGTGATTGCCACGGCTCCAGGCCTAATTGTCGACAAGTAAGCCGCACCACACGAGTGATGACCCCGATCTCAAACAGCGTCAGGATATCGGCGGCCCTGGCACTCTCCCTCGCCACGGGATGCGCGACGCCGCGCGGGCCGGAGCCCGTGGCGGGCAGCAGTGCATCCGCCCCGGCGGGCATCTCCATCCCGGAAGCGCGCATCGACTCGGTCTTTGCGCGGTTCGCGGCGCCGGGCTCGCCGGGGTGCGTGGTGACGGTGATGCGGGCGGGCGAGGTCGCGTTCAGCCGCGGGTACGGCGTGGCGAACCGCGAGACGGGCGAGGCGCTTTCGGCGGAAACGATCATCGACGCGGGGTCGCTCACCAAGCAGTTCACGGCGCTGGCGGTCGCCATGCTGGCCGCGGAAGGGCGGCTTTCGCTGGACGACGACGTGCGCAAGCACATCCCCGAGCTGCCCGTCTACCCGCGGACGATTACGCTCCGCCACCTGCTGAACCACGCGAGCGGCCTCCGCGAGTACACGGAGCTGCCGGCGCTGGCGGCGGACGGAGCGGGCGGGGCGGACCTGCTGCTCCGCGCGAACGGGCTCAGCTTTCTGCCCGGCGAGCGGTACATGTACTCCAACAGCGGCTTCATGCTGCTGGGCCGCGTGGTGGAGCGCGTGTCGGGGCAGCCGATCGCCGCGTTCCTGCGCGAGCGCATCTTCCAGCCGCTGGAGATGGTCCACACCTGGCTCCCCGCCGACACGGCGGACCTGCGCGGCCGGGCGCACGCCTACACCCGCGCCGACACGGGGTGGGTGCACCAGCTGCCGCCCGCCGAGGTGGCCCAGGGCGACTTCGGGATGCTGACCACGCCGGCGGACCTGGCCCGCTGGGACCGCAACCTCTACGACGGGCGCGTGGGCGGCGCGGCGCTGGCCATCATCCGCCGCGACTCGCTGCGGATGAACGACGGCTCGTGGAGCACCTACGCCTTTGGCCATCACCTCGAGCCCTATCGCGGCGTGCGGCGCGACTGGCACGGCGGGCAGTCGTACGGCTTTCGCGCGCAGTGGTGGCGATTCCCGGAGCATCGCATCTCCTTTCTCACCACCTGCAACACGCGCACGGCGGAGCCGGATGGACTGACGGAGCGCGTGGCGGATGCCGTGCTGGGCCGCACGTTCGCCGCGGCGGGGCGGCCGGTGCAGGCGGAGATGCGCATCGATTCGGCGGATGCGGCGCGCTACGTGGGGTTCTACGTGAGCCGCGCAGCGCACCAGTCGCGGTTCGTGCAGTGGCGGGACGGGCGCTTCGCCGCGCGGTTCGTGGCCACGTGGTACGACCTGGTGCCGGTGGGGCCGGGCCGCTTTCGTGTCCGCGGCGTGCCGACGGAGCTCGTCTTTCGCCCGGCGGCGGACGGGTCGATGACGCTGGAGGAGCACGCGGAGGGCGCCGAGCCCATCCTCCACCGCTGGACCGACCCGCGCGCGACCCTCCCTGCCGCGGCGGACTACGCGGGGACGTACCGCAGCACGGAGCTCAACAGCACGTGGCGGATGGAGGTGCGCCGCGACACGCTGTACGCCGTGATGCCGCGCGACACCACGCGGCTGCTGCGCGCGGGGCAGGACGGCTTCTCGGATGGATACGTGCTCGTGCTCTTCGACCGCGACGCGGGCGGGCGCGTGACCGGCTTCGGCGCGTCCACGCCCCGGACGCTGAACGTGAGGTTTGCGCGGGAGCGGTAGGCACGGGATCCATCATGACGGGAACGAGAACCGGGACCGGGCGATGCGCGCCGGTCCCGGGTCATCCGCCGTCCAGCGATCAGCAGCTCACCAGCACATCCCCGCGGCGGAGCAGCGCTCGACCGTGCAGCACATCCGCATGTCGGTGTCGGCAAACCGCTGATAGCACCAGGCGTCCGTGGCGCCCGGCGGACAGCTGTGGTAGACGGCGGTGGGGTACACCCCCGCCTGCTGTGCCGCCTGCACGGTTCCGCGGTTCATCGCCTCCCCGGCACCAGTGGAGAACGACGCCACCTGCAGATCATCCAGCTTCAGCGTTACCTTCTTCATCGTCAGCCCCGGATCAAATGGTGAATCCGCGCGGCCGGGCGGCCGGCGGAACTTAACATTGTACAAAGTAATGTCCGATACTACCAGTCTTCGCGATGCGGCCCTCCCGCTCGCCGATCCCATCCACGTCGCGCTGTTCGAGCCGGAGATCCCGGGCAACGCGGGGAACGTGGCACGGCTGTGCGCGGCCAGCGGGTCGCCGCTGCACCTCATTGGCCGATTGGGATTCTCGTTCGCGCATCCCAAGGCCAAGCGTGCCGTGATGGACTACTGGAACGAGGTGGACCTGCGCCGGCACGTGGCGTGGGAAGACTTCGCGGAGGCGACGGCGGACCGCCGGGTGTGGATGCTCACGACCAAGGCCGAGCGGACGATCTGGGACGCGGAATTCCACCCGGGCGACGTGCTGCTGCTGGGGCCGGAGTCGCGCGGGCTGCCGGATGCGCTGCTGGAGGCCGCGCCGGAGCGGTGCCTGCGCATCCCCATGGTGCCCGCCGCGCGCTCGCTGAACCTGGGCAGCTCCGCCAGCATTGCGCTGTACGAGGCCATCCGCCGTTCCGTGCGGGGCGCGCCGCCCGCCTGACGGCCTTTCGCGCCGGCGCGGCTACCGCGGCGCGGTCGGGCCGGCGGAGGGTCGCGCCGGGGCGGGGGGCAGGCGCTGGTCACACGGGTAGTCCGCGGGGGGGCGGCGACGGCGGCGGCCGGTGCGCCACTCCACGCACGCGGTCACGCTGTCGGCCGGGGCCAGCCGCCGCGTGAACCGGTCGCGCTGCAGGCCTACGCCAACGGGCTGGCCTACGCGGTACCGTGCCCACGCCTCCGCCGGCAGCTCGAATGTCTGCGTCCCCCGGCGCGATTGCACGACGAGCGTATAGCGCTCCTTGCGCCCGGTGACCCGCCGGTTGGGCGCGGGCGCCACGTCCGGCCACGCTGGCGGGTCCGTGCCGCCGCGCGCGACTACGGGGGGGAGCGGCTGCCACCGCGGACCGCGCCAGCGGTACAGGGTGCCGTACACGGGCACGCTCCGGTAGACGGGGACCTGTTCCGTGACGGTCTCGTAGTCCGGCTCCGTGTCCGTCGTGGGCTCCTCGTACGTCTCGGTGTGCGTCTGCGTCTCGTAGACGGGCTCCTCGCACTCGATGTCCTCGAAGTAGCCGTTGCCGCGGTCGCGCTGCCCGCAGACGCTCGTCCGCGACCCGGTCCGCACGCGCTCGCTCACCTCGCGCGTGCGGGTGCGGGAGCTCGTCCGGGTGCGGGTGCCCCGCTCCACCTGCCGGGTTTCCGTGGTGTAACCCGCAAACTGCTCGTCGTAGCGCTCCACCGCCCGCCGCTGGCTGAGCACCTGCACGCTGTCGGGAAGGGAGAAGCTCTCGGCCTCCACGATGGCGCGCTCCTGGAGGTCGATCGTGCGCTCCCAGCGTACGTCCACCACCGTGCCCGGATCGATGCGAGCGACCTCCAGGCGAGCCTTCCTGTCATCGTTCCAGCCGTTCACGACGCCGAACGCCAATGCCAGGAGCCCCGCCCAGACGGGCCAGCAGCCCCAGGCGCATCCGAGCACGGCATGCCTGGCGGTCAGCTGTTCCGTCGCCTGAAGCGATGACGGCGCAACGCCGGCGGGCGGATTCGTCTTCGGCGCCGCTCCGGCCGGTGCGGGTGCGGCCGGCGTCTCCCCGGCTGGCTCGGACGGCGCGGGCGCGGCCGGCGTGGACTCGGCCGGCGGTGCGGGAGATGGCGGATCGGGCGATCCAGGCGTCTGCGGAGGATCGGCCGGTGCGGAGGCCGACCCGTCGCCGGAGTGGGGCACGTCCGGGGACGCGTAGTCGATGACGGGCTGCGTCGGGCTCGTCCCGCGCGCGGCTCCGCATCCCCCGCACTCCGCCTGCGTTGCGCGCGTGCTGGCGCCGCAGTGCCCGCAGATCCAGTCCGCGCCGGCCGCCGCCTCCGCCAGCTGCGCGGCATCCGTGACGACGGGCGCGTCGTCCGTCAGGTAGAAGCGGGTGCCGGCGGTGCGCGGCTTTCCGCATCCCGGGCAGTCCACGTGGCGCCCGTAGACGGCTTTGGATCCACAGCTGGGGCAGTCCCAGCGCCCTTCGCGAATGGCCATGACAGGGGAGGCGGGTGGTGGCGGGGAATGGTGCGGCTAGTCCAGCGCCTGCACGAGCGGATCCGTCCGGGCAGCGGCGCCCGCCGATTCCGTTCGCGC
>DATING010001166.1:0-3588 GCA_035474555.1 Longimicrobium sp.
GGAGCACGTTCAGCGAGGTGACGGGGATCCTCTCCGGCAACCTGACCCAGCTCTCCGACGGGAACGAGGACGGCGGCGACGCGTCCTCTGCCGCCGGATAGGGAGCGATGCCCCCCGCCCCGCTCTCCGGTCGTTCCGCCCCGGCGGACGCGGACGCCCCCGCCGGCGGGGGCGAGTCGGGGCTGCGCACGCTCATCGACCGCCTGCCGGACGGGGTGCTGCTGCTGGGCCCCGGCGGCGAGGTGCGCTTTGCCAACCCGGCGGCCCAGGCGCTCTTCAACCGCGGCGCGGACGAGTTGGCGGGCTCCGTCCTGGGCCTTCCCCTGGTCCCCGGCGAGACGGTGGAGATCGACGTCGTTCCGCGCGGGCAGGCGACCGGGGTGGCCGAGCTCCGGGTGGTGGAGGTGGACTGGGAGGGCGAGCCGGCGCTGCTGGTCGCCCTTCGCGACGTCACGGACCGCCGCGAGGCCGAGGCGCAGCGGCTGCGGGCGGAGCGCGAGGAGGTGGCCCGCGAGGAGGCCGAGGCAGCCGCCCGGCGCGCCGCGTTCCTGAGCGAGGTGAGCGCGGCCCTCAGCACGTCGCTGGACCCGCGGCAGACGCTGGGGCAGCTGGCGCGGCTGGCCGTCCCGGAGCTGGCGGACTGGTGCGTCATCGACCTGCGGCGCGAGGACGGCACCCTGGAGCGCATCACCGCGGCGCACGCCGACCCGGGCAAGCAGCCGCTGGCGTCGCGCCTGGCCCGCGACTTTCCCCCGGAGCCGGGCGTCCCCTTTCCCGCCCTGGAGGCCATCCGCACGGGCCAGCCGGTGCTGCACTCGCCCCTGGACGATGCCACCATGGTGCGCATCACCCGCGACCCGGCGCACCGCGGCCTGCTGCGGGCGCTGGGGACGCGCGCGCTGCTCTCCGTGCCCCTGGTGGCGCGGGGGGAGACGCTGGGGGCGGTGACGTTCGGCTGCGCGACGGGGGGATACGCGGAGGAGGAGCTGGCCCTGGCGCGGGACTTTGCGCAGCGGGCGGCCACGGCCGTGAGCAACGCGCGGCTATACGACCAGGCGCAGCAGGCCAGCCAGGCCAAGAGCGAGTTCCTGGCCGTGATGAGCCACGAGCTGCGCACGCCGCTGAACGCCGTCATCGGCTACACGGACCTGCTGGACGCGGGCGTGTACGGCGAGATGACGGACACGCAGCGCGAGCACCTGCAGCGCATCGACGCCAGCGCGCGGCACCTGCTGCAGATCGTGGACGAGATCCTCTCCTTCTCCCGGATGGAGTCCGGCACGGAGCGGACGCGGATGCAGCCGGCGGACCTGCGCGACGTGGTGCGCGAGGTGGGCGACATGATGGCGCCCATTGTCCGCCGCAAAAAGCTCCGCTTCGACCTGCGCGTCCCCGACGAGCCGGCCCGGGTGGAGACGGACGCGCCCAAGGTGCGGCAGATCCTGGCGAACCTCATCTCCAACGCCGTCAAGTTCACGGAAGAGGGCGAGGTGCGGGTAGAGGGGATGCGCGACGGCACCCACCACATGGTCCGGGTGCGCGACACGGGGCTGGGGATCGCCCCCGAGCACCTGCAGCGCATCTTCGAGCCGTTCTGGCAGGTGGAGCAGTCCACGCGCCGCGAGGCCGGCGGCACGGGGCTGGGGTTGAGCGTGGCGCGCGACCTGGCGGAGCTGCTGGGAGGATGGCTCAAGGTGGAGAGCGAGCCCGGCGAGGGCACCACCTTTACGCTGGGCCTCCCCGCGGCGGATTGATCGCGGCGGACGGATTCACCGGCGGGGGATCGATGCGCGGGAGGACGGATCGTCGCGGGCGGAGTGGAGAGCGAATGAATTCGCGGCTACAACTTCACACTGTCGGCCTCCGCCGACACCACAGACGCGAGCGGCGCCCCTCCGCGTGCCCCCTTGCGATTGATTTCCTGAGATAGGCGCCGCCCAGAACTTGATGCCTCGCGGATCTCTGGCGCCGACCGAAGGATCTCCTCGCCCTTGATCGACAGCAGCCTGCGGGACGGACCTGTCCCTGCGGACGTACCCAGGCCTGGAGCGGCGCAAAGCTCAGTTCGATGACCTTCCGCTTTGCAAGCGGAAGGTCATCGGTTCGAACCACGACGAGCAGCGGCGCGGGGGATTGCCCCCGCGCCGCTCGTCGTTCGTGCCGGTCCCCGCGGGCTAGCCGACCAGGCAGCAGCGCTCGGGACCGGTGGCCTGGTTGCAGGTGGCCATGCACGATTCGCAGGTGGGATCCCAACAGGTGCCGTAGCACGTGAACATCCCCGTGCCCGTTCCCCCGCCGCCGCCGCACCCGCAGGTGGCGCCGCAGGTGATGTCGGCGGTGGGCGCCGGGCAGCCGAACGTCTCGCGCCCCTGCTGGCGCCCGTCCACCGTGCCCTTGCCCGGGACCGGCACCTGCGTGGCGAACGATTCCACCTGGACTGCTTCGAGATCGAGCCTGAGCTTGCGCATGGACTGCACTCCGGGTCGGTAGTCGGGAGAGGCGCGGGCGGGACCGTTCGGCCCCGGCACACGGAACCGGCCACGGTAGGATCGGATGCGAGAACGCGACCTTGCCGGACCGGCGCGCAGTATAGCGGAACCGGACGGACGACGGCAACGAAAGGCGACAGGATGTACTCTCCCGGATACGCCGGCCGCCCGTCCGGAGACGGATGCTCATCCCGTTGCCACCGGTGGAGCTTCCGCCCGGTGCATGGAGCGCCGCGGATCAGCCGCCGGTCTCGATGAGCAGGTCGTAGAGCCCGGTGGGATACAGCGGCGGGCCGCCGGGGGCGAAGTGGGCGAGCGGCATCCACCGAACGGGATACGGCTCCCCGCCTTCGTCGCCCATGGTCTCCTCGCGCGCGTAGAACGACTCGTCCACGAAGCGCGCCGTAAAGACGAAGCCGATCTCGTGCTTGGGCCGGCCCTGGTGCGTGAACACGTTCTCGATCACGCGCAGGAACGTGACGTCGGCCAACTCCGCGGCCAGCTCTTCGCGCATCTCCCGCCGCAGCGTATCCACCGCGTACTCGCCAAACTCGATCCCCCCGCCCGGCGGCCCGAAGAACGTCTCGTCCTTTACCGCGTCGTAGTGCGATCCCACCAGGATCTCGTCCCCGCGCCAAAAGACGCAGATGATCTTGGGGCGGATGCGTGGCTCGCTCATGTCGGGATGGGTCGCGGGGAGGATTGGGGCCGATGCCGGGACGGATGCGGCGGGACCGGTCCCGGGACGAAAACGCGCCCGGACCGTTGCCGGTCCGGGCGCGTCGAGTACATCCATGGAGCGTATCGGGTTCGAACCGATGACCTTCCGCTTGCAAAGCGGATGCTCTCCCAGCTGAGCTAACGCCCCGTACAGACGTGTAGTTTAGCGGAAAACCGGCCCGGATTCAACCCCGGACCGTGTCATCGCCTCGATCCGCCCGCGGCCGGAGCTCGGCGCGCAGGGTCGGAAACCATGTCGGCGGCGTCATCCTGCTCTCGCGGAACTCGCCCTCGACCGCGGCGAGAACGCGGTCCTCCACGCGCGACTGGTCGGCCTGCGGAAAGAGACCCGCGATCACGATCAGCGCCGAGCGCAGGT
>DATING010001167.1:0-2763 GCA_035474555.1 Longimicrobium sp.
GGGATGAACTTGGCGTGGCGGTCCTTCTTGGGATCGGCCGTGTACAGCCCGTCCTCGTCCTTTACGTAGATCATGGACCGCGCGCCGAACACCTCGCTGATCAGGAAGCACCCCGTGTCCGTGCGGTGCGGGGGAATGCGGCCGATCTCCGGGTTCTTTTGCCAGAACGTGTACGGCGGCATGCCGAAGAAGATGGCCGCGCCGCGCTCCTCCAGGTACAGCGGCAACTGCGGGAACTGCACCGGCTCGATGAAGGGAATGCCGTGCTTCGCCAGCAGGTAGTGCAGCATCCGCGCGTTCTGCATGCTCACGAACGTGCCCAGCACGCTCAGCACGCCCGTGGGCATGCCCAGGTCGATGCCCACGCTGTAGGCGTGCCGCGCGCGCGTCCCCGCGCCCGTGCCGATAATCATCTTGTGCGTGCCCAGGTTCTCCGAGATCTCCTGGACGAGGGGGAACACGGCGGCGCGTCCCCGGTCGATGAAGCTCTGCCCGCCCACCTTGACGACGTTGGCGGTGGGCAGGATCTGCACGACGGGGTGCTCGGTCGTGCGGGCCAGCAGTGCCTCGTCCGTGAGGTTGCCGTGGACGAGCGAGTGGCCCAGCGCCGTCAGGAGTTCGTTCTGCATTCGGGGTAGAGGAGGGGATGGATGTGGATGATCGGGAGGAGCTTTTCCGGGCCGTCCGGCGGGTGCGATGCGGCGGCGTGTGGCGCGGACCGGGGCGATTGAGATCACGGCTGGCCGGAAGCGATTGAAATCGCGGCTACAGCTTCACGCTGTCCGCCTCCGCGGACACCACTGCAACTCGGCCCCAGCCTCGTTTGTTTTCCTGAGGGAGGCGCCGCCGGATCCCTCCCGTGCCGGGCACTCCGGCGCCGATCGAAGGATCTACCGTCCCGTGACCGACGCCAGCCATCGCGCCGGCACTCGCCCGTGCGCGGAAGCGGCCGAGCATGCGCCGGGGGCCGGTCGCCGTCGTGGCGCCGGCCGGATCGAACGTCTGCGGGATGAAGGTCGGACGTGCCGCCGGCGCCGTGAGGCGAGCGCCGGGAAACGCGGCGTAGAACGGGAGTGCGATGGGGTATTAGTACGCCCGAAGGCAGATCGCGGCAAGCTCGAACTGCTCCGGCTGCTCCATCTCCCGTTGCAGATCGCCGAAGCTGGACGACGCCCAGCCGCGCAATCCGTTGAGCACGCGCGACTTGACCTCCGGCGGCACCTCCAAGCCGGCGAGCCCGCTCTTTCCCTCCCACGACGCGATGGAATCCGCCGGCCGGTGCGGCACCGTCCAGCGCGCGACCACCCGCGGGTCCGCGCGGCGGCCTCCCTCGGCCTCCAGCGCGGCGAAGACCGCCTGCGCGCCGGCGTCGTGGCTGCGGCCGGCGAATCCCTCTGCCTCCAGCATCCGCCGCATCTGCCGCCGTAGCACGCTCTTCGGCGAGTCCGGCGGCCGGCGCACGCGGCCAGTCACGAGCCATCCGCCCGCCCCCCGCGTCACCCGCCGCACCTCCGCGACGACGTGCGCGGGGTCCAGGTGGTGCAGCGCCCGCGCGGAGAACACCACGTCCACGCGCGCGTCCTCCGCCGGCCAGCGCCCGTTGCCATCCGCCGCGTGCAGTTCCGCCGCGAGCCCCGCCTCCGCCGCGCGTTGCCGGAACACCTCCAGCATCGCCGCCGACTGGTCGAATCCCACGTAGCGGATGGGCAGGCGCAGCAGCGGCAGGCTCAGGCTCCCCGTCCCGCATCCCACGTCCAGCACCGTCTGCCCGTCCGAGAGCCCGACGAGCGCCGCCAGCTCGCGCGCGACGGCCTCCGCCGCGTCCGCCGGGATGCCCGCGCGGTCGTCGAACTGCGTCGCCTGGTCGTCGTAGAGCATGGGTTTGGCAATGATGATTGAAACGTACGCCCCTCGGGAACGTACGCTCTGATCTCGAATCCAGAGCTTGGCGCGCGAGCGTTCAGGAATCTGGATGATTGAGTGGATGTGCGCGAGATCAGCGCCCACTAACTACTACTTTCAAGGCACCCGTATGAAGCGTCTGACCCCGGAGAGTTCACGTCGGAAGCAGGGCTTGGGAGATCTTTCTGCACCAGCTTTATCCCTTCTGGAAGAACTCCCGGTTCTCGGGTCGATGGTGAAAGCGTATGGGATAGGCAGGAGTATCAGCGATCGCATGTTCCTACGCAAAGTCAAACGGTTTACTGAGGGATTCGAAGAAGTAGGTAGTCCGGCGGCAGAGGAACTTGCCAAAAAAATTTATGAAGACGAGGGGTTTTCGGAACGGGCTGCCGAAGCAGTACTCCTGTCAATCGATGCCATCACAGATCTGGAGAAAGCCCCGGTGTTGGCCTACATCTATGCTGCGTATCTCCGTGACCAAATCGACTTCGATACGTTCCGCCGATTGCTGGCCGCGGTGAATCAATCCATTGTGGATGATCTGTGGACCCTAACAGCTGAGGAGCCAGCAAACGGAAAGTGGGAGGAGAATGCCCATCAAACCCGCTGGATGGCCATCGAGGCTCTTAGAACGACCGGCATCACCGCCCTCTCCAGGGACTCCTTCGCGCTGGTCAATAAGAGATCCTTCGCGACGACTGAAATTACGTCACTAGGAAGAACTCTGATCGTAATCTTGCGTGACGCGGAGGCGAGGCGCACAGCCAAAGAGAATGGGTGGGGGTCTAAAGCACATTCGCAAGCAGATTAGCAGGGGGGGTGGCGCGGGGTGTTATCTTATACCAGCAAGTTGATTTCCTT
>DATING010001168.1:0-5431 GCA_035474555.1 Longimicrobium sp.
CCGCTGGTTTCTTTCATTCGCACTGGCAGCAGCCCCGCGTAGGCACCCTGCTCCCGTCCCGCGGCACTCCGCCCATGGCGGGAGTCCGCGCAGGCGGACTTTGTGTGTTTGTTGCGGCGAATTCATTCGCTCTGCCCTCCGCCGAGCCACGATCCATCCACCGGCCCCGGTATCCGCCCCGCCACCGACATCCGCCGACATCCCACCGACATCCCGAAATCCCACCGATGGAAAGTGCCTGCTCGTGGAGCCGCCGTCATGCACGGGAGAGTAGATCCTTCGGTCGGCGCCACGGATTCGGCACGGGACGGACTTGTCGGCGCCTCCCTCAGGAAAACAAGCGGGGGTCCGGTCTGATAGAGCCGCCTCGAGCGGGTGATGGACAGGCGTTGCGCGCGGTTGTGAAAGCGCGCGGATGATCGATCTCGATCAGCGGATCCGGACGAGCATCCAGGCCGCGTCGATCGGCGCGCCGCCTGCCGCGGCGGAGAGCGTGTACGCCCCGCCGAACCCGTCGTCCTCGATCAGCACGTAGCCGGGGCTGCCGTAGCGCGCGGCCACCGTCGCCGCGTTCCCCGCCAGCGACGCCTGCGCCGCCGGATCGGCACGCTCCGCGCGGCCGCCGCTGCGCAGGACGGCCGCCGGCAGCCATCCCAGCCCCGCCTCGCCCGCCGCCGTGCTCACCCGCGCGAACGCCGGGTTCTGAAGCGCGGGGTTCGCCGTCAGGTCGTCCGCGGCCTGGCTGAGCGCCCACCCCAGCAGCGCCGACTCCGGCTCCCACGCCGCCCCCAGCCGCGCGCGCATCCGCTCCGCCAGCCCCGGCCGCCGCGCCCCCGCCGGGTCCCAGCCGAACCAGCCCTCCAGCGCGCCGCGGCTCACCTCCGCGAGCGCATCCTCCTCCGCCATCCCCGCCCGCACCAGCCGCAGCGCCAGGTCCGCCTGGAACGACGCGCTGCTGGCGTACCCCGCCGTCAGGTCGCCGCGCGCGCCGGCGGCGAGGAGCGCGTACGGCGCCAGCCCCGCGTCTGAAAGCCGCCCCGCCCACTCCCAGTTCTCCCCCGGGGCGATCCCCAGCGCCCGGCGCAGCGTCGTCCAGGCGAGCAGGTCCGCGTTCCCCTCCACCGCCCAGGCCTGCGCGCCCGTCCCCATCGTGCCGGCCGGCCGGGTCTCCGCCGCCCACGCCGTCTGCCACGCGTGCGTCACCTCGTGCGAGAGCGTGCGCAGGAGCCCCGCCGCGCTGAACCCGTAGGCGCTGTTGATGACGGTGTACGGATACGCGCGCCCGTCCGCCGGCACGGTGATGCTCGCGCCCAGGTACGCGCTGGATTCGCGCCGGGCGATGACGAGCAGCTGCCCCGATCCCGCGCTGCTCACGGGGCGGCGCGCCGTCAGCGCCCGCTCCAGCAGCGGGTACCCGTGCTGCACCAGCATGCGGAACGCGCTGTCCGCGTGCGCCGTCCACGCCGCCTCGCCGCCGGCCGGCTGCTCGCCCTCCGCCATGGCGAACACCAGGTGCCCCCCGTAGATGCGGACGACCCGCGCCTGCACCGGCGCCGTGCCCGACTCGCGCAATTCGAAGCGGTCGCCCTCGCGCCAGGCGGTCGGGTGCGCCGCCGGGCTCCCCGCGTACGCCACCGTGCGCGGCGCATGACCCGTCGCGACGGCGACCGACGCCGCGATGCGCCCCAGCACCGGCGCCGCGCTCCCCGCCTCCGCCACGCTCGCCGTGTACTGCACGGAGGACGGCGCCGCGCCTTCCGGCCCGTTCGCCGCCGCGCGCACCCGGCGCGGGTCCAGGAACGCCAGCGCGTAGCGGGCACCGGCGACGGGCGCCAGCATCAGGCAGCGCGCCTGCGCCGCGTCCAGCCGCACCGGCACGCCGAGGGCCGCCGCGATCTCCCCCGCCCGCCCCCGCCGCACCGTGAGCGCGCCCGCCGCGTCCGCGCCCGCCAGCGCCACCGCCTCCGGGCGCGATCCGCTCGTGCACGCCGCCGCGCCCTCCGCCGCCACGGCCCGAAGCGTCGCGCTGTCCGCCGCCACCACGCGCGCCGCCCGGCCGCCCACCGTCACCCCGGCGGACGCGGCGCGGTCCATGGCGAACCCGCGCACGACCACCGTGTCCCCCGCCGCGGAGGCCGCGAGCGCCAGCGGCCGGCCCGGCGCCACGCGCACCGTCGCCCGTGCCGGCGCCGCGCCGGACGCGCGCACCTCGATCTCCGCCGTCCCCGGCGCGCGGGCCACGATGCGCCCCGCCGCCAGCGCCGCCTCGTCCAGCACCGGCTGGTCGTGCAGCCAGCGCGCCTCCCCGGCCAGCCGCAGCGCCGCGTCCGCCGCGGGCCGTCCGTCCACCGACGCCGCCAGCGTCGCCGACTCGCCGAGGGCCGAGAGCGTGACCAGCGTGCGGTCCAGCGACGTGCGCGCGCCGTCCGACGCGGGGCCGGTGGGCGCGCCGCCCCCTCCGCACGCGGCGGCGGCGAGGAGCAGGGCAAGGGCGATGGCGGGGCGAAGCGGGCGCATGGTCGGCGGCGGTGGCGGGGACGTTCGCGGCCGGGCTCATCCCCGTCCGCGCGCGTCCGTACTAAGCCAGCCCCGCGCCATCCGCCGAATTCCGTCAAACCATTGCAGTTCATTCACTTACAGATCCAATAAACGCAAGCCGCCGCGTCCGGAACCCGGACGCGGCGGTTGGGAAACATCTCACAAGGCGATACGGATCAGATACTTACGATACCACTGTACGAAAACCAGTCAACCCGGGATCGATCCGCCGTCGATCGATCGATTTCCGATCGCCCCACGGTCCTATGCGCCCTGGGCACCGGCCTTCGGTCGTCCCAGGATGAACGCGGAGACGAGCGCGCCGACATCCAGCCCGAAGATGATGGTCCCTTCCGCCCCGTGCCCCGTCGCGACCAGGTACGTGGCGCATGCAAAGCCGACGAGCGCGATGAGCAGCGCGGCCGCCACGCCGATGCGCTCGCTCGCGATGGCCGCGTCGACGTTCTTGTGCTCGCGGTCCTGCTCGGCTTTCTCCAGCATCCGCCGGTGTGCGCCCTGGTTACGGAACTCCGTGAGGATGATGTCCGGCGCATCGGGGTGTGCCTGCCGGTATCGGGCGAGTTCCTCCGCGTCGGGGATGGGTCCCCGGCGCAGCTCGAACTGCTCGATGCGCGTCAGTCTCGCCTCACGTGCGGAGGGGCGCGGCTGGCTGCCGCGCCCCTCCAGTCGTTGCTCTTCCGGGGGAACCGATTGGCGCGCCAGGTCGTGGACCTTTTTGCCCGCCATCAGTCACTGCCGTTCATGGCGCGCACGCGGCAGTACGCCTCACTGAGGTCGCCGAACACGGCGGCCCAGTCGGCGGCGACGGCGTTGTCGTCGTTCTGGATCCAGGCGGGCTTGCGGCTTTCGCGCGGCGTGAACGCCCCACGAACGTCGAGCACGCGCCCAAAGCCGCGCAGGAAAGAATTGCTGTTCAAGCGGGTCATGGTGCCCCTCTCTGCGGGTGTCCCTCCGTTTACTTTCTCGACGATGGCATAATCGAATCCCCCTGTCAAGGGCGTCCACTGAACCCGTCCGGCCGCTGTCTCCAAGCGGCCGCTCCGCTACGCATCCGTCCCAATCTGCGCGCACGTTACAGTGCCAGTGGGGGCCGAGACGTCCCCCCTGATCTACCTCGCGCATCCGGCACGTCGCACGACCACGAGACCCGGCGGCTCATGACGCGCGACTGCTATTCCGAGTAGTGGTAGCGAGCGTGGAGAAAGTCGATGCACTCGTCCGTCACGCGGTACACCACGCGGTGCTCCTCCGTCAGCCGGCGGGACCACGTGTTCGGCATCCGGCGCAGGGGCTCCGGCTTGCCGATTCCCCCGAACGGATCGCGCACGACCTCCTCCACGATCCGGAGCAGGCGGTCGGCCACGCGCGGATCGTGGTTCACCCAGTAACGCAGATCCTCGCGGAACGGCGCCTCCATCTTGGAGTCGCGGATCCGGCGGACTGGAGACGGGGATGGGGGCGGGGCACGGCGCTTACCTTTCGCCAAGCCCGAACTCCCTGCGGAGTTCCTCCAGGGTAAAGCGCTGCCCCTTCCCCGCGAGCGAGTCGTTGTACGCCCGCATCAGCCGCTCGGCGTTGACCGGCGATCGGAAGAGGTATTCGTCGTCGTTGCGGAAGACCGCGCGCGGACGCGGATGGAATGCGCGCCGCGCGAAGGCTCCGAACCGGTGGGCAGTGGCCGGCATGCGGGTTCGCCTCGGGTGATTTTCACGACGATCGCGCATCTTCAATCACCCGTCAAGGGCGTCCACTAAACCCGTTCGGCCGCTGTCGCCAAGCGGCCGCTCCGCTACGCATCCGTCCCAATCTGCGCGCTCGTTACAGTGCCCGTCGGGGCCCCAAACGCCCCGACTTTCGCACTTCTCGCTCGTTCGCACTTTCGCACTTTCGCACTTTCGCACTTTCGCACTTTCGCACTTCCGCACTTCCGTACGATCCGTCACGCATCCGGCACGTTCCGCCGCAGTTCCTCCATCCACACCGTCGCCTCGCTGTCGCTGGGCGCGCGCCAGTCGCCGCGGGGGGAGAGCGAGCCGCCGGAGCCCACCTTGGGGCCGTTGGGCATGGCCGAGCGCTTGAACTGGCTCGTCTTGAAGAAGCGCCAGCAGAAGACCTCCAGCCAGTGCTTGATCGTCTTCAGGTCGTACTGGTTGCGCTTGTCCTCCGGCAGCAGGTCGCTCCACGTGCCGCGCGTGCGGTCGCCCCACGCGTTCCACGCCAGGTACGCCACCTTGCTGGGCCGGAAGCCGAAGCGCGTCACGTAGTAGGTGTTGAAGTCCTGCAGCTCGTACGGGCCGATCTTTTCCTGCGTGCTCTGCGCGGGCTCCGACGTATCGTCGCCGGGGTCGGCCGGCACCAGCTCCGGCGAGATCTCCGTATCCAGGATGGCCTGCAGCGTGGCCCCCGCCTCGTCGCCGAACTGGTCCGTCTGGATCACCCAGCGGATCAGGTGCTGGATGAGCGTCTTGGGCACCGACGCGTTCACGTTGTAGTGCGACATCTGGTCGCCCACGCCGTACGTGGCCCACCCCAGCGCCAGCTCGCTCAGGTCGCCCGTCCCCAGCACCAGCCCGTCGTGAAAGTTGGCCAGGCGGAACAGGTGGCTGGTCCGCTCGCCCGCCTGCACGTTCTCGAACGTCACGTCGTACACCGGCTTGCCCTCGGCGTACGGGTGGCCGATGTCGCGCAGCATCTGCTCGCAGCTGGGGCGGATGTCGATCTCCTGCGCCGTCACCCCCAGCGCGCGCATCAGCGCCCACGCGTTGCTCTTGGTACCCTGGCTGGTGGCGAAGCCGGGCATGGTGTACGCCAGGATGTTGGTCCGCGGCAGCCCGAGCGCATCCACCGTCCGCGCCGCCACGATCAGCGCGTG
>DATING010001169.1:0-6504 GCA_035474555.1 Longimicrobium sp.
TCGGGCGAGGTCAGGATAGACCAGTTCCTCGACCTGCGGACCAGCCAAGCGTACGAACTCTGATCTGAACACTCCCGTATGTGACTGCGGATTGGGAGGGTAGCCTTCATGCGCGAGTACCAGGGCAATATACCGATCAAACTCCCCCTGCACGCAGGCTGGACGTGTTGAGGACGCCGGTTGGCTGCTCGCCTGGCGCCGCCAGAATTCCCCTCGCGTTTCCAGTTCAGGATGCACCAGTACCCGGGCGATCACTTCTGCCGGCACGCGCTTGAAGTATACAAGGTAATGGTTGGGTCCATAATCTGAAATTTGCGCAAATACGTCCTGGTTGAAGTCGAGCAGTGCCCAAGCGAAATCCGTCCGGCCCAAGTCTCTGACCTGTGTCGGGTACGCCGGCGGGCGCCGTCGGACCGGCAGTTCGGCGTAGGTGACCTTGCTTACGCGCGCCTCGATCGGGGCATCCTCCCACTCCCGCGCTACAACGGTGACCACAGCCGACTTCTCCTGCCGCTCGCCCCCGTTCACGCGCGCCTTGACGGTCACCGTGCCGGAAATCGCCATCTTGCCTGCCCACGGGTTGTCCGCCACCGCGCCGTCCTCCTTCTCGGGAAAACGATAGGGCTGGCCCCGCGAGTCGGTTCCCGTGAACGACCACGTTTCGATCTCGATGCGATCGCTCGCGGACCCCGTTTTGGCCTGGCAGCTGAGTTCTTCCCCCCGCGTCACACGATCCTTCCCGAGATCGCCCACGCACTCCACGACGAGATCCTTCCGCTGGCGCCGAAAACGAAAGTCATCGAGTGATCCGCCCCGGCTGACCATCAGACATCGGTTTATGCCGGCTCCAGGTACCTCGACGTGGAAAAAGGGCGCGGCGCTTCCATCCAGCGGCCCCCGGTATTCGGTCCAATCGTTGGACCAGATGCCCGGCGCGAAGCCAGAGCCGACTCCCCGGTTCTCCTCGTCATAGCAGGTGATCTCGAAATCCCGCTGCGGCCGGACGTTCAGGCTCACGTTCGACACTGGCTTTACGAACCAGATCTCGAGGGAATCGGACCTCGTGGAGTTGATTCCGAGAGGGACGAACCCGGCGCCCGACACCGGGGGGAAGATCTGGCTGTACGCATCGTACACCCACGGATCGGAGCCGATGGGATTGTACGCCCACCCGGGAAAGTAGTTGAGCCCGTACCGGTAGTAATCGGCCCCGATGCGGAAGGTGGCGTCGGCGTCGAAGTTGATCGTTACGTCGTCACCGTCCTGGACAGCGCCCCAATCGAAGTGCGGCGATATAGCCCGGGGAGCGATGAGCGGGTGATCCGCACATCCCGAGACGAGAACGGCTGCAAGCACGAGTGCAGCCTGTCGGAGACGGTGCATGCGTTTGGACGGCCCAGGGTGGGGAGGCACGCGAACGGTGCCTGGAGAACTGATGCGTATGGAGGTAGCACAACCTAATCGCGCCGGCCTTCGCATCCAATAGCGACAAAGGATCGCCCTCCGTATTCCATCGAATTTCGTGCAGCCGCTGTCGCGTTCCGCGTCCTCCGTCCTCCGCCCCCCGCGTGAGGCCAATCGTTAGAAGTCGGGAGTACACAATCACCTCGAATATCCGCATGAGACGGCGGGCGGATCGAGAAGCGGCAGATCGGCATCGAGGAACCCGCAGATCGAGCGGGGTAGGGCGGGCCTCCCTCCGAGCAGGTCGAAGCCGCGGCTCGAACGGCACGAAGCCCACCTTCGCGGACTGCACGTCAGGTGCGGCGCAGGGTGATGCCATCCGGTGCACCTCCGGCAGGTCGTCGATCAGGGCATGCGCAGCAGAGTGCGAGCCGATTCGATCCATACGTATCCCGCCACCCATCTCCCCTTTTCGCTCACCGTGCACCTGCTACGGTCACATCCCGGATCAAAACTCTCCCCACTTTCATTTTACGATACACTTTGCTGAATGCGAGAACTTATTTCCGCATGGCACCCGACGCGGTGTGTCGCGGCGCGAGGCGTACAATCGTCGACAATCCGCGAGACTGCTCCCTGCCGGAGGTGCGGCGCTTCGCAGATTTCCTTGCGGGATGCGGGGTTCCCGATGCCTGGCCCGCACAGAGACGGGCGGAAACACACCCGTAGGGGCGCACCTTTGGGGCATTCCACGTGACGCGAAACAGGATGGCACTTCGCGTGCGCTTATACGCTGACGTCCCCCTCCCGCGGCGGGCCCAACGAGCCGCCGCGAGCCCGATTTCTTACCGGCAGCATCCATTCCGGAGACACACCTCAAATGATCCAGATTCCCCCGCAGTTCGGGACGCGCGGTGTGCGCGTGATCGGTGCCGGCGCGTACGTGCCGCCAAACGCTGTGAGCAACGACAACATCACGGAAGCCATTCCCGGGTGGTCCGCCGACTGGATCGCGGAAAAGACGCAGATCCGCGAGCGGCGCTTTCTGTGGGAGCTCGACGCGCAGGCCGGCGTGACGGTGGCGCCGCCCGCGACGTCGGGGCTGCCCTCCACCAACACCGACATGTGCGAGGCCGCGCTGCGCAGCGCCATGGACATGGCCGGCATCCAGGGGAGCGAGCTGGACGCCGTCTTCGTGGTCACCTGCACGCCCGACCGCGTGAACTTCAGCTACGACGCCATGGAGGTGCACCGCCGCGTGGGGTGCCGCCCGGACACGTACGCGCTGCTCATCGACGACGGCTGCGGCGGCACCCCGTACGTGCTGGACATGGTGTACCGCATGATCCGCAGCGGCGCCATCCACACGGCGGCGGTCATCGGCAGCGCCTTTACCTCCTCCCTGGTGGACCGCGAAGTGTGGAAGGGCGACGTGGACAGCGGCCCCGGCCGCAAGCGCCTGCCGGCGGCGTTCGGCGCGTACGTGTTCGGCGACGGCGCGGGCGCGGTGGTGCTGCGCGGCGACGGGCGCCCGGGCGAGGGCATCGTCTCGTCCATGTCGGGCAACGACTACCTGCAGCTGGTGATTCGCCGCGCGGGCGGGCTGGAGCACCGGCTGAGCACGGAGGAGAACCGCGCGGACGAGGCGTTCGTGGTGGACGGGCAGCTGGTGGCCCGGTCGTACCCCACCTACATGCGCGCCTGCATCGACGGGGTGCTGGCGGAGCGGCCGGAGCTTACGGACAAGGTCAAGCGCTACTACTTCCACCAGCCCAACAAGCGGCTGCTGGACCACTTCGTCCGGCAGTCGGGGCTGCAGGCGGACCGCGTGGCGTGCAACGTGGACCGCTACGGCAACACCTCCGCGGCCGGCATGCTCATCCTGCTGGCGGAAGACCTGGAGCAGGGCGTGGTCACGCTGGGCGGCGGCGACCTGGTGATGATCGCGGCCGTGGGCGCCAACGTCCACTACGGCGCGCAGCTCATCCGGCTGTAGGTCCGTGTCGAGAATCCGCCGGGAAAGCTGAGCGGCTGAAGCCGCCGCAACAACTGCGGAAAGCCTCACAAACTGCGTGAGGCTTCAACGGCGGCTGGCCCGCCGGGTCGCGCGCCGGACGGAAATCTCAGTGCTTGATTTCCCGGGGAAAGCAGGGCGGGTTGCTTCTCCCACGGGCTCGGCCAGGAGAAGTATCCCGGAAGGACAGCACGGTACGGTTGGTATCTTTCTTACCTCATCGGAGAAGTCCCATGAACCTTCGTTCGTTCGCTGCCGTCGCCCTGGTTCTTGCCGCCGCCTGCGACGCGCCCGCGGGGCCGCAGCGCGACCGCGACCTGGTGGATGCCGACGACGCGCTCATCGGCGCCAGCTCGGACGTGGTCGCCGCCTCGCCGCAGACGGGCGGCGACGCGGTGGTGCTGCGCTTTCGCTCCATCGAGGACCCCGAGTTCCCGGCGGACCGCAGCGTGTGCGCGGCGTCGGGCTTTGCCACCAACGTGTTCCTGGGCGCGTCGCTCTGGTCCGAGGCGGCCACGGCATCGTCCGGGCGCATCGTGAACAACGGGGTGCGGCGCATCGGCTCGGCCACGGCGTGCCTGCGCATCACCGATCCCACGTTCCCCCCGGGGCTGCCGCAGCTGTTCTACGCCAAGTTCATCACGCCCGAGGGCACCTTCACGGCGTCCGGCGCGTGCACGCTCATCAGCAACGACGTGCCGGAGAAGGGGCTGGTGCTGGGCGGCTGCCACCTGAAGGTGGTGGACGGGCCCGCGGACATGCGCGGCGGCGCCATCACCAGCCTGAGCACCTTCAACCCGCGCAACCTGGCGGGCTACGCCACGGGCTCGGAGTGGACCATGCAGTTCTACCCGGAGTTCGGCCGCCGGAATCCCAACCGCAGCTGATCCGGATCGATCCCGGTCGCACGCGTCCCTCCCCCGCCCCGCGCGGGGGAGGGACGCGCGCACTCCGTAATCTTGCGCCGCGGCGGCCCCGTGCCCGCCGCGGACGTGCGCATTCTGCAACTGTAGCGGCATTTCGCACACCCTTGACGCCACGTTGTACGAAGACGATCTTGACGGCTCTGCGACATCCTGATACCGAACGCGCGCCCGGGCCGTACCGGGTGCGTTTTCACGCCCGGGCGGGATGTTTCCGCGCCGGGCTGGCGATTCGGCAGAGCCGTCCGGCCGCCGTACCCCCGTCCGCACCCGACCGAAGGCCGTCGTGAGCACCGTTTCCTCGCCCCGGTGGCGCCGCCCCGTTCAGGCCAGCCACGTTCCTCCGCAAGCACATTCGCCCGCGCCCCCGCCGCGGGCGCAGGGGTCCCGCGCGCCGGTGGGCCAGGAGACGCTGGACTCGCGCTTTGCCGCGGAGCACGAGCACATCCTGCGCGCCAAGACGCAGGACGAGGTGTGGGTGCGGTGGATCCTGATCGTGGGCGCCGTGCCCCTGGTGGCGCTGCTGCGCTGGCTGGACGTGATGACCATCTCCTACGGGGCCATCCTGGGCGTGGGCGGCGGCATCGCGCTGGTGAACGGCGCTTTCCACATCGCCCTGCTGCGCAACCTGTGGCGCCCCTGGCAGTTCTGGGCCAGCCTGATCGTGGATCACCTGGCGCTCTTCGGGTTCACGGCGGCGCACGGGCCGTACGGGATGCTGATGATCCCGTACTACGCCGCGCTCTTCTCGTCCACGGCGCTGGGGGTGCCGCGGGCGGGGTGGATGTCCACGGCGGTGAGCGCGGTGCTGTATCCCGCCGCGCGGCTGGTGGGGATGGCGGCCAACCCGGCGTACGAGCTGCGCTGGGAGATGCTGGCCATGGAGACGGCCGTGGTCGTGACCGTGCTGGCCGCCACGCTGCTGGCGCCCACGCACTACACGCGGCGGCTGCGGCAGGTGCGGCAGGCGCTTGCGTCGGTGGAGGAGGGCGACTTTCGCGTGCAGGTGGATGCGCGAAACCGCGACCAGATGGACTTTTTGGCCACGGCCGTGAACCGCGCGGCGCGCTCGCTGGGCGGGGTGATTCGCCAGGTGCAGGACCAGGCCCGCTCGCAGGCCGCGCTGGCGGAGGAATTGTCTGCCACCGCGCAGGAGGTGCAGGCCTCCGCGGCCGAGGTGGACGCCATCGCGGCCGAGGCGGCGGACGAGACGGAGCGGGAGATGAAGCTGGTGGAGCAGGGCGGCGCGGCGCTGACGCGGCTGGCGGCGCAGAACCGCATTGTGCGCGAGGGCGCGTCGCTGGCCGCGGACGACGCGCGGCGGCTGGCGCAGGAGACGGGCGGCCACGTGCAGCGCATCGGGCAGACGGGGCAGCTGCTGGTGGAGATCGGCGACGGCTACCGGCGCGCGTCGGACGCGGTGGACGCGCTGCACGGGGCCGGCGAGCGCATCGGCGGCTTCGTGAGCACCATCCAGCAGATCGCGGAGCAGACCAACCTGCTGGCCCTGAACGCCGCCATCGAGGCCGCGCGCGCGGGCGACCACGGGCGGGGCTTTGCCGTGGTGGCGGACGAGGTGCGCAAGCTGGCGGGGGAGAGCGGCACGAGCGCCGAGCGGGTGAGCGGCACCGTGGGCGAGACGCGCGACGCCATCGGCCGGGTACGCGAGCAGCTGGCCCTGGCGGACCGCCGGCTGTCCGGCGTGGGCGAGGCCTCGCGCGACGGGCAGACGGCGCTCTCGGCCATGGTGGACGGCCTGCACCGCGCCGTGGAGGCCATCGAGCGCATCCACGGCGAGGTCGAGGCGCAGGCGGCCGCCGTGGACGAGCTGCTGACGTCCATGCGCGGCGTGCAGACCATCGCCGGGCAGAGCCGCGCGCGCACGGAGCACACGGCCAGCGCCGCGCAGCAGCAGAGCGCGGCCATGGAGGAGCTGGCGGACGCGAGCCAGACGCTTGCGGGGATGGCCCTGGCCATGAACGACCTGGCGGACGGGTTCCGCGTGGCGGAGGCGGAGGAAGACGCGTCGGCGGAGGGGTTGCAGGCGGCCTCGGCAGGTGCCGGGACGGCAGGACGCGCGGGCACGAGTCCGACGGCCCGGTTCATCTCGAACAACGGCGGCACCTGACGGCGTCCCCCACAGCTTTTCTCGCGTGTAGCAGC
>DATING010001170.1:0-5607 GCA_035474555.1 Longimicrobium sp.
GTTTATTCGATAACCGTTCGGTCACTGAAACTACCCGCGTGCGATCCGCCCGTCAACGGAGATGTCCATCGCTGCCGGTCATGGTCGCGAACGCCCTCGCCCGCCGGGCCTCATACCGGACCCTGGAAAAGAATGATCGTACAGAGGAACAGAGTCAGACAGAGAAAGCGAGCTGAGATATCATCTTGGCTCCTCTGTCTGACTCTGTTCCTCTGTACCCATCAAGACGTTGTTTTCTCGGATCCGGGATCACGCCTCGCGGGAACCCGGCGGAGCAGAGCCGCTGTCCGGAGCGGACACACCGGGAGCTCCCGCCGCGACAAAGCGACGCGGGCGGACCCCGGATGGGATCCGCCCGCGTTCCGCTTCCGTGCAGCGGTCCTGCAAAGGCTACAGGCCGAGCGCCCGCGCCACGTCGATGCGCCCGCGGCCGTAGTACGGGTCGGTGCCCGTCGCGCCCAGGTCCACCGCCGACCGCTCGATGGCGTGCTTTACGGCCGACGGCTGCTTGCTGTAGCCGTGCTCGGCGATGAGCAGGGCCGCCAGACCGGACACGTGCGGCGTAGCCTGGCTGGTGCCGACGAAGCCGTTGAGGCGGTTGCCGGCAGTGCACGGCGTGAGGATGGGAGCGCCCGCTCCGTCAAAGCCGGCGATGCGGTACTTGGCGCAGAGCGACCACACCCGCGACGCGAAGTCGGGGCCCCAGGGACGGGCCGACGCCGGGAAGCCGTTTGCCGCGTCGGCGTTGCCGCCGGGAGCGGCCACCGAGATGGCGGAGCGGCCAAAGTCGGTGTAGAACGAGGAGGCATCCGGGTCCAGCAACCCCGTGGCCGGCCCCACCGCCGACACGCACACCACGTGCGGCGCCCCGCAGTACTGCACCGAGAAATTGCCATCGTGGTCCTGGTCGGCGGCCCCGTTGCCGGCCGAGACCACGACCAGCATCCCCTGCCGGTTGGCGTAGGCCAGGGTGCGGTGGATGAGGCCGATGAGGGCCCCGCGGCCCTTGGCGAAGACCCCGTTCAGGCTCATGTTGGCCACGTCGGCGCCCTGGTCGGCCGCCCAGGTGATCCCGGCCAGCACGCCCGCCAGCGAGCCGGTGTTGTTCGCCCCCAGCACCTTCACCCCGATGAGCGTGGTGCGCGAGGTCACGCCGGCAAGGGCGACCGCCTTGCTGCTGACCTGCGTGGCGACGTTGGTGCCGTGCCCGTTGTAGTCGTTGATGGGATGGCGATTGGGAAAGTACGCCGCCGTGATCGCGTCGTCCGAGGGGACGAACGAGGCCGAGCGCGACAGGTCCACCAGCCCGTTCAGGTCCGGCGCGTCGTAGTCGAGCCCCGAGTCCAGGATGGCCACGGTCACCCCGGGCGAGCCCAGCTTTCCGGCGGCCCACGCGTCGTCCGCGTTGATCAGCCGCATGTTCCACTGGAAGCCGTAGCGCGCCGCGGTCGCGGGATCGGCCTGGCTCGTGGCCACGAGCTCGACGTCGGCCCCGGCCGCCGCCGCCGTGGACTCCAGCTGGAACACCTCGTCCGCCTGCACGCCGGACACGCCGCCCAGCGCCCCCACCTGCGCCGCGGCCGCGTCGCCCAGCCCGCTGACGATGGCAAAGCCCACCCCCGCGTGGGCGTAGGTCACCGTGCCGCCCAGCGCCGCGACGTCGGCCGCGAAGCCGGCGGGAATGCCGTTGCCCTTGAAGATCACCACGTGCTGCCCGTTCCCCTGGGCAAGGGAGTGGGCGGGAGAGCGAGGCGCGGCCGTCGTGGCGGGACCCGCCACGTCCGCGCAGCCAGCCAGGGTACCCGTCACCAGCAGTGCCGACAACAATGTGTACCGCTTCATGGGGCAGCTCCTTCCGGGTGGGATGGAAGCGTCGGCGGGCGCCGACGCGCGCCGTCTCCGGCAGCCGGCCGGTCTCTCCCGGGCGGGAGGGACTCCTGGCTTTGCGGACCGGCCTCGCGGCCGGGGTGCCTTTTCGCGAGAGACGGGTGAAACGTTTTTAGCAGCCGCGGCGTCCCGCGTCGTTCCAACAAGTCCTCCCATCAAGTCCTTCCATTACGCAACGCACCATCCCACCGGCTTTCTGACCGGACGTTTTCTGACAAGACTGCCCGTCCGGCGCAGGCCCCGCGAGGGGAGCGCACTCCGCGCCACCACGCTCCGCGGCCGGCGAATCTTCCCACCGGGGACGAACGAATTCCGCACTCGTCCGGACCCCCTTCCGCGGAACGGGCGTTGCCGGAATCGGACTCCACGCCTCCGCGATAAAAAGCAGTTGACGACGTAATTCAGATTTCGGGAAGATCTCTCCGCAGATCGCCGTCGCGGCCGTGGCCGGCGACGTTCGGATTGACGGGCGGTGCCTGCGGCCGCCGGAGGGGAGGAGGGGATTTCGCGTGGATGGACAGCGGCTGGGGGGCCCCTTCAAGCGTGCGCAACGTGGCGGAGAGGGAGCGTATGGCGATTCGTTGCACCCGGACGGTTGAATGCCGGAGCAATCTGCGGTAACTTTTCGGGATGGCTGAAGAAAACCTGATCGTCCGTGGTGCACGCGAGCACAACCTGCAGAACGTCGACGTCGAGATCCCGCGCGACCAGCTGACCGTGATCACGGGGCTGAGCGGGAGCGGCAAGTCGTCGCTCGCCTTTGATACCATCTACGCCGAGGGACAGCGGCGGTACGTGGAGTCGCTCTCCGCCTACGCGCGCCAGTTCCTGGGGATGATGGAGAAGCCCGACGTGGACAGCATCGAGGGGCTGTCGCCGGCAATCTCCATCGAGCAAAAGACGGCGGGGCGAAACCCCCGGTCCACCGTGGGCACCGTCACCGAGGTCTACGACTACCTGCGCCTGCTGTGGGCCCGGGCCGGCACGCCGCACTGCCCCAGCTGCGGCAAGCCCGTGGAGCGCCAGAGCGCCACCCAGATCGTGGACCGGCTGATGGACGCGCCCCCCGGCACCTGGCTGGAGGTGCTGGCCCCCGTGGTGCGCGGCCGCAAGGGCGAGTTCCGCGACCTGTTCGAGGAGATGCGCCGCAAGGGATTCACCCACGCCCGCACGGACGGCGCCGTCCACCGGCTGGAGGAGCCCCCCACGCTGGCCCGCCGCGCCAACCACGACATCGGCATCTTCGTGGAGCGCAAGGTGACGGTGGACGAGGAGAACCGCTCCCGCATCGCCGACGCCGTGGAGACGGCCCTGCGCTCCGCCGACGGCGTGGTGCAGGTGTACGCCCACGGGCCCGAGGGCGGCGACGTGGAGCCCCAGCTGTTCAGCGAGCACTACGCCTGCGCGGAGTGCGGCATCAACATCCCCGAGCTGGAGCCGCGGCAGTTCTCCTTCAACTCCCCGTACGGCGCCTGCGCCGCGTGCGGCGGCCTGGGGACGCGCAAGGAGCCCAACCCGGACCTGGTGCTGGCGGATCCCTCGCTGTCCATCCTGGAAGGCGTGGTGCTCCCCTGGGGCGTGCCCCGCGGCCACCTGCGCGGCACCATCCTGCAGGGGCTGGCGGACGCGCTGGGCTTCGACCTGAACACGCCCTGGGAGGAGCTGCCGGATTCCGTCCGCCAGGTGCTGATGTACGGCGTGGAGGGGACGGGCAAGGCGGCACCCAAGGGCGGCCCCAAGAAGATCAAGTGGGCCGGCATCGTGCGCGACGTGGAGCAGCGCTACCGCGACAGCAGCAGCGACTCCGTGCGCGAGATGCTGGAGGAGTACATGAGCACGCTCTCCTGCGGCGTGTGCCACGGCACGCGGCTGCGGCCGGAGAGCCTGGCCGTGACGGTGGGCGGCCGGTCCATCGGGGACGTGGTGGTGCTGCCGGTGGCGGAGGCGCTGGAGTTCTTCGAGCTGGTGGATACGCTGCCGCACGTCTCCCGCGATATCGCCGGGCCCATCCTCAAGGAGGTGCGCGAGCGGCTGTCGTTCCTGGTGAATGTGGGGCTGGAGTACCTGACGCTGGGCCGCTCGGCGGAAACGCTCAGCGGCGGCGAGGCGCAGCGCATTCGCCTGGCCACGCAGATCGGCTCGCGGCTGGTGGGGGTGCTGTACATCCTGGACGAGCCGTCCATCGGCCTGCACCAGCGCGACAACGGGCGGCTGCTGGAGACGCTCAAGGCCCTGCGCGACCTGGGCAACACCGTGCTGGTGGTGGAGCACGACGAGGAGACCATCCGCGCGGCGGACCACGTGCTGGACCTGGGCCCGCGCGCCGGGCGCCACGGCGGCCGCGTGATCGCCGAGGGGACGGTGGAGGACCTGATCGCGTCGAAGGAGTCGCTCACGGGCGCCTACCTGCGCGGGGAGCGGCGGATCGAGATCCCCGCCGTGCGCCGCGCGCCGGTGGAGGGGCGCGAGCTCGTCATCCGCCGCGCCCGCGAGCACAACCTGCGCAACGTGGACGCCCGCATCCCCCTGGGGACGTTCGTGGCCGTGACGGGGGTGTCGGGATCGGGCAAGAGCACGCTCATCAACGACATCCTGTGGAACGCCCTGTCGCGCAAGTTCTACCGCGCCAAGACCGTTCCCGGCGCGCACGACGGCATCAGCGGGCTGGAGCTGCTGGACAAGATCGTGGACATCGACCAGTCGCCCATCGGCCGCACGCCGCGCTCCAACCCGGCCACGTACACGGGGCTCTTCACCATTATCCGCGAGCTGTTCGCGGAGCTGCCGGAGAGCAAGATGCGCGGCTACTCGCCGGGCCGCTTCTCGTTCAACGTCAAGGGCGGGCGCTGCGAGGCGTGCCAGGGCGACGGCCTGGTAAAGATCGAGATGCACTTTCTGCCGGACGTCTACGTTCCCTGCGAGGTGTGCCGCGGACGGCGCTACAACCGCGAGACGCTGGAGGTGTTCTACAAGGGCCACTCCATCGCGGACGTGCTGGAGCTCACGGTGGACGAGGGGTGCGAGCTGTTCGATGCCGTGCCGCGCCTGAAGCGCCAGCTGCAGACGCTGTCGGACGTGGGCCTGGGCTACATCCACCTGGGCCAGAGCGCCACGACGCTCTCCGGCGGCGAGGCGCAGCGGGTAAAGCTGGCGTCGGAGCTTTCGAAAGTCGCGACCGGGCAGACGTTCTACATCCTGGACGAGCCCACGACGGGGCTGCACTTCGAGGACGTGCGGATGCTGCTGGAGGTGCTGCACCGGCTGGTGGAGCGGGGCAACACCGTGCTGGTGATCGAGCACAACCTGGACGTGATCAAGACGGCGGACTGGGTCATCGACCTGGGGCCGGAGGGCGGGCCCAAGGGCGGCGAGATCGTGGCGTCCGGCACCCCGGAGGCCGTGGCGGCGAACCCCCGCAGCCACACGGGGCGCTACCTGGCGCAGATGCTGGGCGTCCAGCCCGCCGTGGAGGTGCCCGCCGCCCCCGCGCCCGCCGGCAAGACCCGCGGCCGGCCCCGCAAGGCGGCGAAGCAGTAGACCGGACGGGGAGCGGCGCGATCGCGCGCCGCTCCCTTTTCGCATGTGTGCCCGGCATGGGCTGGAGCTTGGAGGTGCAAGTCCTCTGGGGAGTTGGTCGTAGCGACCCGAGCAAATGGCAAGGTGCTGAGCCGCGAGGACAGTGCTGAAAGAAGCCGCTAGCGAGACCCGCGCGCCGACGGA
>DATING010001171.1:0-2579 GCA_035474555.1 Longimicrobium sp.
CACCACCGACATCCTCAAGACGTGGACGGGGCGCGCCCTGCTCAACCTGCCCCTGGTGTGAGCGAGCCACCCCCCGCGCTCGTGGTCGCCGACGGCCGCCCCGCCTGGGCGGACGCCCTCCCCGAGGCGGCGCGCCTGCACCCGTCGGGGACGGACGCCGCCCTGGAGGACGCCGCGCGGACGTGCGACGCCGCGTTCGTGGACGGCGCCCTGGAGGACCCGCTCGCCCTGGTCCGCCGCCTGCGGGCCGCGGACGCCGACCTGCAGCCCGTGCTGGTGGCCGCGGACGGGGTGCGGACGGCGCTGGAGCGGGCCCTGCTCTTTTCCCCCGGGATGGGCGAGCTGTGGATCGTGCCGCCGCACGAGGTGGACGCGGCCCTGCTGGAGCGCGCCGCCGCCGTGACGGCCCAGCGCCGCCGCTACCGCGGCACCCAGCGCGCCCTGGCCCGCGACCTGGCCCGCGTGGAGCCCCGGCGCGACACGCGCGCCCTGATCTCCGACGCGTTCCTGGCCACGCTGCTGGACGTGCTCCCCAATCCCGTCGTCTCGCTGGACGACGACGGGCGGGTGCTCTCGTGGAACCCGGCCGCGGAGGAGGGGATGGGCTGGCCGCGGGGCGACGCCGTGGGCAGGCCGCTGGGGGCGCTGCTGCGTCCGGAGCCGGCGGCGGACTTCGAGGCCCTGCTGGAGGCGGGGCGCGACGGGGGGGCGCAGGGCGAGTTCACCCTGCACCTGCGCTCCGGCGAGCCGGCCCTCGTGGAGGTGGCCGTGGCCCCCGCCCGCGCCGCGGGGCACGATGTGCGCGCCGTGGTGCTGCACGACGTGACGCACCTGCGCGAAACGCAGGCGGAGCTGGAGGCCCAGGCGGCCGAGCTGCAATCACAGGCGGCGGAGCTGGAGGTGCTCAACGCCGACCTGGCGGAGCGGTCCGCCGCCCTGGAGCGGGCGCAGGCCACCCGCAGCCGCTTCTACGCCGCCATGAGCCACGAGCTGCGGACCCCCATCAACGCCGTCATCGGCTACAACCAGCTCATCCTGGACGGCATCTACGGCGACGTGGAGCCCCTGCAGGTGCAGCCCCTGGAGCGGGGGCAGCGGGCCGCCCGGCACCTGCTGGAGCTGGTGAACGACGTGCTGGACCTGTCCAAGATCGAGGCCGGGCGCATCGAGCTGGAGCCGGAGGCGACGGACGTGCCCCGCCTGCTCGCGGAGCTGATGGACACCGTGCGCCCCGCCGCGCACGAGCAGGGCACGGAGCTCGTCCGCGCGCAGGACGGCGGCTGCCAGAGCATCGTCACGGACCCGCGGCGGCTGCGGCAGATCATCCTGAACCTGCTGTCCAACGCCATCAAGTTCGGCGAGGGGCGGCCCGTGACGGTCACCTGCCGGGGGATGGCGGACGGCGGGGTGGAGATCGACGTGGCGGACCAGGGGCGCGGCATTGCGCCGGAGCACCAGGCGCGCGTCTTCGAGGAGTTCGTGCAGGTGGACGCGGAGGGAGGCCAGGGGACGGGGCTGGGACTGCCCATCTCCCGGCGGCTGGCGCAGATCCTGAGCGGGTCGCTGCGCCTGCGCTCCGCGCCCGGACAGGGAAGCACGTTCACCGTCCGGCTGCCCGCGCGGCTGCCGGACCCGACGCCACCGCAGCCGTAGCACGGGCGAAGCGGCGGCGGGCAGGCTACTTGCGGAGCCGGGGCGGGCTGGCCCACCCTGCGCACCTTTCTTTTTTTCGGACCAGAGACGGACGGACGACGGACATGGCTTCATTTCAAGACCTCGGCCTGCGCGAGCCGCTGCTCGCCGCGCTGGAAGACGCGGGGATCGAGCGCCCCACCGCCCTGCAGGCGGCGGCCATCCCCGTGCTGCGGCGCGAGGGCAACCTGGTGGCCCGCGCCGGCAGCGGCTCCGGCAAGACGCTGGCGTACGGCCTGGGCGTGCTGGACCGCCTGGAGGCCCGCGAGGCGCCGGACACGGACGAGGATGCGGATACGGGCGCCGCGGCGGAGGATGCGCCGCGCGGCACGCGCCTGCTGATCCTCTCCCCCACGGCCGAGGCGGCGGAGCGCGCGGCCGTGGAGCTGGTGCCGTACGCGCAGGCGGCCGGGCTCACCATCGCCGCGTCGGGCGGCGGATGGGGCACGCGCACCGAGGAGGCCGAGGTGCTGGCCGCCACCCCCGCCGAGGTGGTGGAGGCCGTGCGCGCGTCCGCCATCAAGCTGGAAGGCGTGGAAGCCGTGGTGGTGGACGGCGCGGCGGAGATCGAGTCCGTGGGCGGATGGGAAGCCCTGGAAACGCTCTTCGACCACGTGCCCCGCGACGCGCAGCGCATCATCATCACCGCGCAGACGTCGGACGCGGTGGACGACCTGGCCAGCCGCCGGGTCAAGCGCGCCATCCGCTACCCCACCACGGCGGCGGATCCCGCCTCGCAGGAGCCCGCGGCGGAGCCGACGGCCACCGTGGGCTACGTCCCCGTGCCGGAGCGCGACAAGCTCGACACGCTGGCCCGCATCCTGGGTGGCGGCGGGGGGAGCGCGCCCGTGGTACACTGCCGCACGGACGAGCGCGCGGCGCAGGTG
>DATING010001172.1:0-5771 GCA_035474555.1 Longimicrobium sp.
CCAGGTGGCGTCGCCGCTGCTGGGGGGCGCCGTGGCCGTCCGCATCGTCACCACGCTCTCGGGGTTCGAGGTGAACACGGGGTGGGACGCGCCGCAGCAGGGCGTGCGGCTGGTGATGGACCTGCAGGACGACGCGTTCGCCGATGCGCCCACGGCCACGGGAGAGCCCACGGACATCGGCGACTTCGCGGACCTGGTGGCGTTCGTGCGGCCGCCGGAGAGCACGGAGGGGATCCAGGCGGCGCTCCGCTACGAGCGCGCCGACCACCTGTTCCGCTACAACCGGGTGGAGGGCCCGTTCCTGG
Source organism: Longimicrobium sp. (assembly GCA_035474555.1). Classification (GTDB taxonomy): domain Bacteria; phylum Gemmatimonadota; class Gemmatimonadetes; order Longimicrobiales; family Longimicrobiaceae; genus Longimicrobium. Next base: position 306 of record DATING010001172.1, read on the forward strand.
GAGTTGCGACGCGCATCCAGCCCCGCGACCCGGAGCGCCGCGACTGGAGCGTGTACGCGCACGCCGGCTGGGCGTTCGCGGAATCCACCCCGCGCGGCGAGCTGACGTACCGCTGGCACCCGGGCGACCCGGTGGCGCCGGGACCGCGCTACAGCGCCAGCGTGGGCGGGTACCGCCGGCTGCGCGACATGACGTCGTTCCGCCCGCCGCTGCAGTGGGAGCTGGGATACTCGCTGGGCGCGGCCCTGGGCGGCTACGACGTGCGCGACTACTACGACGCGGCGGGGCTGGAGGTGTTCGGCACGCGGCGCAGCGGCAGCTGGCTGGCGCGGCTGGGCGCGCGCGCGGAGCAGCACGATTCCGTCTCGCGCAACACCAACCGCTTTCTCTTCGGTGAGGCGGGGGACTTTCCGGACGTGGCGCCGGCGGAGCCCGGTACACACGCCGCCGTGGAAGGGACGCTGCGCTACGCCCGCGGCTCCGGCGCGTTCGGCGTGGGGGGCGGGGTGATCGCGCAGCTCACGGCGGACCAGGGGTTCGGCGACTTTGGCGTGACGCGGGCGACGGCGCTGCTCTCCGCGCGCTTTCCGTCGCGCTACGTCACGCTGATCGCCCGCGGCGACGCCGGGACGGTGATCGGCGAGGCGCCGCCGCAGTTCCTGTTTCGCTTTGGCGGCATCGAGGGGCTGCGGGGGTACGGGCGCAACGAGTTCGGCGGCAGCACGGCGCTGCTGGGGCGCGGGCGGCTGCTGCTGCACCTGCCGCCCTACGGCGAGGAGCCGCTCTTTCGCGCGGGCTTCTTTCTCTTCCCTCCCCTGCGCCCGGCGCTGGTGCTTTCCGGCGACGCGGGGTGGGCGGGGGTAAGCGACGACGCGCGCGGATCGCTGCTGCGGCTGGGGGCGGCGGAGACGGACGGCGTGCGCTCGTCGTACGGGGTGGGGCTCAGCCTGTTCGAGGACGCGGTGTCCATCGAATACGTGTGGCCGGGGGAGGGCGGCGAGGGGCGGTGGTACACGGGATTCGTGGCGTACTTCTAGCGCGGTCCCGCGTTTGCGATTCGTTGGCGGTATCCGAGCAGGCTGACCGAAGCAGGACGACCATCACAAGGACCGGAGCCGGAAATGTCCTCCATCAACCGTCCCCTCGCGGGACCCGTGCTGGCCTTTGACCTGGACGAGCAGATCGCCGCGCTGCAGGGCGAGGAGCCCTACGGCCGCAGCGGGCGCGCGGGCCGCACACTGGCCAAGAGCGGCCGCTTTCGCCTGGTGCTCACCGCCATGAAGAAGGGCAACGAGATCGGCACGCACCAGGCCGACAGCCCCATGACGCTGCAGGTGGTGAAGGGCGCGCTGCGCTTTCGCACCAACGGCGAGGAGTACACGCTGAACCATGGCCAGGTGCTGTTCTTTGGCCCCGGCGAGGCGCACGACATCCGCGCCACGGAAGACAGCGCGCTGCTGCTCACCATCTCCGCCATCGGCGACGACTACCGGCCGGAAGAGGCGCTGGAGGCGCAGGGGACGGGCGTCCGCTAGGAAAGTGCGTGAGTGCGGAAGTGCGTGAGTGCGGAAGTGCGTCAGTGCGTCAGTGCGTCAGTGCGGGAGTGACGACGGGGCAGCCCGGGCCGGGAGGTCCGGGCTGTTCTGCGGATGGGATGCGACACACGGCGGAGCCCGGAGCGGGAAGGCGGGCCTCGCGCGGCGCCCCCTCCGCTCGCCCAGGCTCGCACCTCCCCCAAAAACCCCTGGGGGAGGTTGAACTTCGGATCGTGCCGGATGGCGGGCGGGCTGCACCCGCGGAGAGCCCCCTCCCCCCGGCCCCCTCCCCCGCTTCGCGGGCAGGAGGGGGAGAACTTCATTCCGGCACGGGCACCGTACCGGCGTGGCACTCACCGGCGACGGACAGTCCGCGCAGGCGGACTTCGTGTGTTCGTTGCGGCGAATTCATTCGCTCTGCCTGGGGCTCAGACTGAGGAGGCGGGCCTCGCGCGGCGCCGCCTCCCCTCGCCCAGGCTCGCACCTCCCCCAAAAACCCTGGGGGAGGTTGAACTTCCTCGGCGTGTGGATGGTACTCCAGGACGCATCCGCCGGGACGCGGGGGCCGCGCATGAACATTGCCGCACGGGACACCGTCCGGTGATCCCCCTCTCCGATCCACCATGATCCCGATGCCCCACCGCTCCGCATTGCTCGCGTGCACGTGCGTGCTGGCCCTGTTCGCGTCCGCCTGCGAGAGGCCGCCGACGGACCCGTCCAAACCGGACGACTACGACGTGTCGTTCCTGGGCATGCCGGCGGACGCGGAGAGCTTTACGCCCCAGGCCGTGGCGGCCGGGCGCGTGGTGGGGACGGCGCGCGTCGGGGGCGTCGCGCGGGCCGTGCAGTGGTCCAGCGGCGCGTTCTCGCCCGTGGGCCCGGACGCGCCGGCGGGGTGCGAGAGCGAGGCGCTGGGCGCGCGCGTGTCGTTCACCGTCGGGCAGATCACCTGCCTTGGCGCGGGGGGCGTGCCCGTGGACGCGTACGGCTGGACGGTCGGCATCGCGCCGCACGGGCGCCTGTTCACGGAGCCGTACGGGTTCGTGGACGTGAACCGGAGCACCGTCGTGGTGGGCACGGTGAACCCGCGCACGCAGTTCCCGCAGGCCTCTTCGCGCGCCTTCCAGGTGCAGGGGACCACGGTCACCGTCCTCCTCCCCGAGGGCGCCGTCGCCAGCGAGGCGGCGGGCATCAGCGACGACGGCCGGGTGGCGGTGACGGCGTACTACGACTGCGCGGGCCTCCGCGGCTGCTCGGAGACCCGCGCCATGGTGTGGTCCGCGGGCGAATGGACCGAGGTGCCCCTGGTGCCCAACACCGACCGCTCGGTGGCCGCGGCCGTCAGCTCGGAGGGGCACGTGGCGGGGTACTCGCTGGGCGGCGCGGACGGCATCTTCCTGTATGACGCGGCGGACGACGACTTCGACGTGCTGCCGGTGGTGCCGGGGACGGACGTGGAGATCACGGGCACCAACGCCCTGGGACAGGTGGTGGGGACGGGATTCCGCCAGTTCGCCGCGCCGGGGCAGCAGGCCAGCTACGGCATCGTCTGGGGAAACGACCAGCAGTACTCCCTGAGCGAGCGCATCGACGACGACGTGCCCTGGGTGGTGACGTCGGCCCTGGCCACGGACGAGGAGGGCCGCATCGCCGGCACCGGCTTCAACACGGAGCTCGGGCTGGAGGGCGCCATCCTGCTCGTTCCTTCCCTGGACTGAGCGGCACGGCGCGCGGTGGATGACCTTCCGCGCGCCGGCCGCGTCCCCTCCCCATGACCGACGACCCCCAGGCACACGCCCCTCCGCCGCCCGGCGCGCTCTGCTTTGCCTTTCGCGGCGCGGAGCTGCTGGTGGCGGATGCGGACGGGCACGCCCGCGTCCCCCGCATCGCGGAGACGGGGCTGGACGCGGATTCCGGCGTGTGGGTGGATGCGGGCGAGGCGGGCGGGCTGCCGTGCGTGGCCGTCTCCCTCTCCGGCGAGGCGATGGCGCCGGCGGGGATGCGCTGGGTGCGGCTGCGGGCCACGCACGCGCTGCTGCCCCCGGAGCTGTGGCGGATGGCGGGGCGCGCGTCGGAGATCGTGGAGTGGGAGCGCGCGCACCGCTTCTGCGGGCGGTGCGGGGGGCGGACCGTCGCGGCCGGCGAGCCGCTGGCGCGGCGGTGCACGAACTGCGGCGCGCTGCACTACCCGCGGCTGGCGCCGGCCGTGCTCGTCTGCGTGACGGACGGCGACCGGCTGCTGCTGGCCCGCTCGCCGCACTTTCCCGCACGGATGTACAGCACGCTGGCCGGCTTCGTGGAGCCCGGCGAGTCGCTGGAAGAGGCCGCCGCGCGCGAGGTGCGCGAGGAGGTGGGGATCGAGATCCGCGACGTGCGCTACTTCGGCAGCCAGCCGTGGCCGTTTCCCAGCTCGCTGATGGTCGCCTTTACGGCGGAGTACGCCGGCGGGGAGCTGCGCCCGGACGAGGTGGAGATCGAGGACGTGGCCTGGTTCGCGCCGGGCACGCTCCCGCCCGTGCCGCCCGGGATGAGCCTGGCCCGCGCCATGATCGACGCCTGGGTCCGCGCCCACGGCGGCGACCCGTCGCTGCTGGAGACGACGGAGTAGGCTCACACAGGACGGGGAGCGTACCGGAATGACTGAAGCAGCCGCAATGACTGCGGAGAGCTTCGCAGCTCACGAAGCCCCTTGAGGTGAACATCTTGCTCGAAAAACGGCACGATGCCTCTCGATGGTCATCGTTCGCACGAGCTACCTTAAGTGATTACAAAGGCTTGCCAATAAAGACCCGAAGCATAATCTTGCCGGCACTCTGCACTCAAATCCCACTCTGCCTCCCAATGACGACCGCTGCCATGCGCGATATCGACGTTCGCATTGCGCTGCGCCAGTCCGACCTAGCCCAGTTTGCAAACGACGGCGAAAGCCGTGTCGTAGAGGAGATGGGGATTTTCCGTGGCGAGTATCGGATTGATGCGGCGGTCGTGAATGGCCATCTGCACGGGTACGAAATCAAGAGCGCGAAAGATACCCTCGCGAGGCTACCCACGCAGGCCGCAGCGTACGGAGCCGTGTTCGATTTTGTGACGCTTGTCGCCGCGGTCAGCCATTTGGAACGCGCAACGAATCTGGTCCCTTCTTGGTGGGGCCTACGCCTCGCGGAGCCGATTGGCACATCCGTCCTACTCACCCCAATCCGGCAGGCGACCCGCAACCCCTCCGTTGATCCGTACCACGTGGCGCAGCTGCTCTGGAAGAGTGAGGCCCTTGAGCTTCTTGATCAATACGGCGGTGCTCGGGGCTTCCGTAAAAAACCCACGTTCACGATCTGGCGTGAACTCACCCGACGGCTCGACCTTCCCGAGTTGCAAAGGGAGGTGCGCGCAGTGCTGAAACTGCGGCAGACGTGGCCCTCAGCCGGAGCTCAGCTGCTGATCAGATCTTGAACCACAACAGCTAAATGGTGCGACGTCCCGATCTTCCGCCACTCCTTCCCGCCGCCCCACCCTTTCCCACCCTTGCCTTTCTCCTCCTGTGCAGCAAGCCTCGCGAGTTCGCCATCCCCCCAGCTGAAGCTTGGCCCGTAGCGCAGGTATTCCGGCGTGCCGACTACATAACGCGCAAGGTCGCGGTACGGGAATGGCTGCGTCTCTGTCGGACCCTTACGCTTAACCAGAAAGAACGCATCGCCAGCGGTGTACCTCAGTGACGGCGGGCCTGCCCTTCCGACGGCTGGGAATGCCGGATGCGAGACCGCGTAGTCGCCGAACTGCACCTCAAAGCCTAGATCGCTGCCGGTGAGTACGCGGCGCCACAGTGCCCACTCACCTCGTCTACGTCGCGCTTCTCCAGCGCCGGTAATCATCGCCAGGTTTTCAGGAAAGCTGGACGCCGCCAGCACAACGCTTCGCCAACCCCGAGGGTTAGGCA
>DATING010001173.1:0-3811 GCA_035474555.1 Longimicrobium sp.
CTGTCCCTGCGCGAAAAGGCGGGACAGCTCGTGTTCCCATGGAGCGGCGGTGAGTACGTGGCGGAAGACTCGCCGGAGATGGACCGGCTGCTGGAGTGGGTGGAGCGCGACGGGGTGGGCGGCATCGTCATCTCCATCGGCCTGCCGCACAGCTACGCGGCCAAGCTCAACGCGATCCAGCGCCGCGCCAGGGTGCCGCTCCTCATCACCACGGACATGGAGAGCGGGCCGGGAATGCGCCTGGGCGGCGGATACACGCTGCCGCACCTGCTTCCGCTGGGCGGCGGCACGTCGTTCCCGCCCGCGATGGCGCTGGGGGCCATCGGCGATGCGGCGCTGGCGGAAGAGGTGGGGCGGGTCACGGCGCGCGAGGCCCGGGCCGTGGGCGTGCACCTGAACTTCGCGCCCGTGCTGGACGTCAACTCCAATCCGCTCAACCCCATCATCAACACCCGCTCGTTCGGCGAGGACCCGCGCGAGGTGGCGCGGCTGGCCATGGCGTTCATGCGCGGCGAGCAGGCGCAGGGGCTGCTGGCGGCCGGCAAGCACTTTCCCGGGCACGGCGACACGGAGGCGGACACGCACATCGGCGTCGCCGCCATCCGCGCGGACCGGGCGCGGCTGGATTCCGTGGAGCTGGTCCCCTTCCGCGCCGCCGTGGAGGCCGGCGCGGACGGGATGATGGCCGCGCACATCTCCGTCACGGGCGTGGAGGGGCCGGACGCGCCGCCCACGTCGCTCTCCCGCCGCTTCGTCACGGACGTGCTGCGCGGGGAGATGGGATTCGATGGGCTGGTGATCAGCGACGCGATGGACATGGGCGCCATCGTCCGCCGCTACGGCCGCACGGAGCCGCTGCTGATGGCCCTGGAGGCGGGCGTGGACCTGCTGCTGCAGCCGCTGGATGCCCGCGAGGCCATCGACGCCGTGGTGGAGGGGGTGCGCGCGGGGCGGATCACGGAGGCGCGGCTGGATGCGTCCGTGCGGCGCATCCTGGAGGCCAAGGCCCGTGCCGGGCTGCACCGCGGCCGTGCAGTGAGCCTGGAGGCGGTGGACGACGTGGTGGGCTCACGCGCGCACCGGCAGCTGGCGGAGACGGTGGCGCAGCGCTCCATCACCCTGGCTCGCGACGCGCGGAACAGCGTCCCGCTGGCGCCGGGCGCGCGCGTGCTGTCCGTGAGCTACGCGGATGGCATCGACCTCACGGCCGGCCGCTGGTTCGACCGCGAGCTCACGCGGCTGGGCTACACCGTCGGCTCGTTCCGGGTGGATCCCAACACGCCGCCGGAGACCTACGCGCGCATCCTGGCCCTGGCGGACTCGGCGGACGTGATCCTGGCGTCCGCCTACGTGCAGCCGCGGGAGCACGCGGGGACGGTGTCTGCGGCGGGAGGATTCCCGCGGTTCGTGCAAACGCTGGCGGCGCGCGGAGAACGCGTCGTCGCCGTCTCGTTCGGGAGCCCGTACGTGATCACCTTTTATCCGGACGCGCCGGCGTACCTGCTGGCGTGGGGCGGCGCGGAGGTCAGCCAGCGCGCCGCCGCCCGCGCCCTGGCGGGGACCGCGGCCATCGGCGGGCGCCTGCCCGTGACCATTCCGCCCGCCCTGCCGCGCGGCACGGGCCTTACGCGCGAGGTGCGGCAATGAACGTCCCCCACCCCCCGGCCCCCTCCCCCCGCAAACTGCGCGGGGAGAGGGGGAGAACGTCGGTGCGCCACGGCAGGCTTCCGGCAGACGCCCCCACCGCTCGCTTAGGCTCGCACCTCCCCCCAAAAAACCTGGGGGAGGTTGAACTTCATCGCGAGGCGGATGGACCGCGCCGGCAGCAGGACGCCCCTCCCCCGGCCCCTCCCCGCTCGTTCCTCGCGGAGAGGGGAGAAAGCCAGCCCGCGCACGGTCCACGTGCCGGCGTGGCACCCGCCCGTGCCGGACAGTCCGCGCAGGCGGACTTCGTGTGTTCGTTGCGGCGAATTCATTCGCTCTGTGCCGCCGCCGCTCTGCTCTTCACCATGGTTCTCGGCGGATGTGCCGCGAATCTGCCCGCCACCGCGTCCCGGCCCGCGTCTCCGCCGACCGCCGTCACCGTCGTCACGGAGGCGGATACGCTCCCGTACCTGCCGGATGTGCGGCGGGAGTTCCGCGGGGTGTGGGTGGCCACGGTGGACAACATCGACTGGCCGTCGCGCCCCGGGCTGCCGGCGGACAGCCAGCGCGCGGAGCTCGTCGCCATCCTGGACCGCGCGGTGCAGCTGAACCTGAACGCCATCGTGCTGCAGGTGCGGCCCGCGGCGGACGCGCTGTATCCATCGCAGCTGGAGCCCTGGTCGGAGTACCTGACGGGGCAGGCCGGCGCGCCGCCTTCGGACGGATACGATCCGCTGCGGTTCGCCGTGGAGGAGTCGCACCGGCGCGGGCTGGAGCTGCACGCGTGGTTCAACCCGTACCGCGCCCGGCATCCCTCCGCGGAGACGGAGCATTCGGCCGAGCACATCTCCAGGGCACGGCCGGACCTGGTGCGGCCGTACGGACGGGGGCAGCTGTGGATGGATCCCGGCGAACCCGAGGTCCGCGCCCACTCGCTGGCCGTGGTGCTGGACGTCGTCCGCCGCTATGACATCGACGGCGTGCACCTGGACGACTACTTCTATCCATATCCGGAACAGGATTCCGCGCGCCAGAACATCGACTTTCCCGACGAGCCCAGCTGGCAGCGCTACGTGGCCGGCGGGGGGACGATGTCGCGCTCCGACTGGCGGCGCGAGAACGTGAACACCCTCATCCGCGAGCTGTACGCGGGCATCCACCGCGAAAAGCCGTGGGTCAAGTTCGGCATCAGCCCGTTCGGGTGGTGGCGGACGAACTATCCGCAGGGCGTGGGCAACGGGTTCGAGCAGCACGAGGCGCTGTACGCGGACGCGCGCAAGTGGATCCGCGAGGGGTGGGTGGACTACTACACGCCGCAGCTGTACTGGGCCATCTCGCGGCCGGACCTGCCGTATCCCGTGCTCCTGCGCTGGTGGGTCGAGCAGAACGTGCACGGCCGCCACATGTGGCCCGGCAACTTTACCAGCCGGGTGCCGCGCGAGTGGCGGGCGGAGGAGATCACGGACCAGGTGTGGGTGACGCGGGGGATTCCGGGCGCCACGGGCAACGTGCACTTCAGCATGCGGGCGTTCATGCAGAACCCCGATTCGCTGAACGAGCGCCTGCTCCGCGGCCCGTACCGCGAGCGGGCGCTGATTCCCGCGACGCCGTGGCTGGGCGGCCGCGTGCTCGCCGCGCCCCGCGTCTCGGTGCAGACGGGGCAAGGCTGGGCGCGCTATCCCGTGCGGATGGAGCCGGCGCCGGGCGCGGAGCCGATGTGGTGGATCGTGCGCGTGCGGCGGGGGACGGCGTGGACGGTGGACGTGATCCCCGGCGCGCAGCGGACGTACGACATCGATGCGCCCGCCGCCGGGCAGCCTGCGCCCGCCGTGGTCGTCGTCACGCCCGTGGACCGGCTGGGGATGGAGGGCACGCCGGCGTACGTGCCGGTGATGATGTAGACGGGCCCGCGGCCGGGGGCCCTCCCCCGGCCTCGCTTAGGCTCGTCCACCCCCTCCCACAAACTGCGTGGGAGGGGGTGTAGACTTCGACGAGCTCGTGTGCGCGTGAGCAGACTGGCGTCGCAACGCAGTTCTCCCCCTCCTGCCCCCGAAGCGGGGGAGGGGGCCGGGGGGAGGGGGCTCCCCGCCCGCTGCATATGGCTGCCGGAGTGCACCGCCCGCAGATCAACCTCCCCCAGGGGTTTTGGGGGGAGGTGCGAGCCTAA
>DATING010001174.1:0-3569 GCA_035474555.1 Longimicrobium sp.
TGAACGACCACGATGCGGACGAGTGGATCTATCGCCGCGATCCCACCGTGCGCTGCCCCCTGCGCGAGCTGATCCTGCCGTCCCGCATCGGCGTTCCGGTGCTCTGCCCGGCCGTGGTGCTGCTGTACAAGTCCAAGGCGCCGCGCCCGGCGGATGCGCACGATTTCCATCACCTGCATCCCGCGCTCCCCGCCCCGCAACGCCGCTGGCTGCGCGACGCCCTCGCCGTTGCGCACCCCGGCCACCCGTGGATCGCCCCGCTGACGGCGATCCCGCATCCACCCGAGTGAACCCGCCCGCGCACGCTCGCCCGCAACTCGGCGGAATGGCGGCCGTACAGTCCGCGAAGGCGGACTTCGCGATTTTCCAGCGGCGAATTCATTCGCTCCGGACGACGCCCCGCGATTTTCGACGAGACTCATGACCACCCCGCCCCCCGCGCTCCAGCCGATCCTCGACCGCCTGCACGAGCTGGGAGATCCCGCGCACGCCGCGTTCGTGCAGGGCTACTTTCGCACGGGCCCCGGCGAGTACGGCGAAGGCGACCGCTTCCTGGGCATCCGCGTGCCCGTGCTGCGAAAGTTCGTCCGGGAATACCGGGGCATCGCGCTGGACGATACGGCCGAGCTGCTGCGCTCCCCCTGGCACGAGGCGCGTCTGCTGGCCGTGCTGCTGCTGGCGGATGCGTACGCGCGCGGCACGGCGCAGGCGCGCGAGGCCATCTACCGCCTGTACCTGGGCCACACCGCGTACGTCAACAACTGGGACCTGGTGGATACGTCCGCGCCGCACATCGTCGGCGCGCACCTGGAGGCGGGGGACCGGTCGGTGCTGGAGGAGCTCGCGCGGTCGGAGTCGCTGTGGGAGCGGCGGATCGCCATCATGGCCACGCAGCACTTCATCCGCCGCGGCGACTTCGGGACGACGCTGCGGATCGCGGAGATGCTGGTGGAGGATGGGCACGACCTGATCCACAAGGCCGTCGGCTGGATGCTGCGCGAGGTGGGCAACCGCGACCGCGCGGCGGAAGAGGCGTTCCTGCGCCGCCACCACCGCAGAATGCCGCGGACGATGCTGCGCTACGCCATCGAGAAGTTCCCTCCCGAGCTGCGCCAGGCCTACCTGCGCGGCGAGATGGCGGACGTCTGATACACGCGAATCCGCTCCCACCCCTGGAGGTCCCCAAGGCTTTGTTTTCCTGAGGGAGCGCTCGCACGGCACTTGTCCGTGCACGGTCTCCGTGCGCGACCGAAGGATCTACTCCGCACGGCACAGAGCCAGCCACTGCGCCGGCATCTTGCACGGCAGGCAAGATCCTTCGGTCGCGCGCAAAGGCCTGTGCGCATTGAAGTTCCTGGCGTGCGCTCCCTCAGGAAATCAACCACGGGGCAGCGAATCCGGCGGAAGTCGCCAGTCCGCGCAGGCGGACTTTGTGTAGTTGTTGCGGCGAATTCATTCGCTCTGCCCCGACGAAAGCCGGCCATCCGCCCGCAACCCATCCGCACGCGATCTCCGCGTGAGGAACGCGTTCAGCCCAGCGTGCGGTACTCGCGGTTGAAGTAGAGCAGCGGATCGGCCTCCGTCCCCGTGACCACGCGCTCCACCTGCCCCACGACGATGCGGTGGTCGCCGCCGGGATGCGTCTCCGTCAGCCGGCACACGAGCGCAACGAGCGAGCCTCGCAGCACGGGATCCCCCTCGTCGAAGCGGCTGGGCTCCGGCGGCATGCGCTGCGCGAAGGCGCTCGCCGCGCGCCGGTCCTCCGCCGCGAGGATGTTGAGGGTGAAGCGCCCCGCGTCCTCCATCACGTAGAGCACCGCCGCGTCGTTCCCCACGCACACCAGCACCAGCGGCGGATCGACCGAGAGCGGGCTGAACGCCGCCACGGTGATCGCCTCCACGTGATCGTCGTCGCGTGCCGCCAGCACGGCCACGCCCGACGCCCAGAACGCCATCGCCTCCCGGTACTCCGCCGGCGACACCGCCCCGTCCCCGCCGGGATCGTCGCCGTGCGCGCGGATGCTGGCCTGGATCGGTCGCATGGATCGCGATTGGTTGATGGGAGACCCGCCTCGCCCTCGGGACGAGGAGGCTGCATTGCAGTCCGCGCAGGCGGACTTCGTGTCGTTGTTGCGGCGAATTCATTCGCTCTGGACGGGACTTCGCCTCGATCAGCAAAGCCCGCCCGTCCCTCCCCTACACCGCCGCACCCACGTCCGGCCCGGGTGCCTCCTCCTCGCGCCGCAGCTCCGGCACGCGCCACGCCGCCCACATGGTCACGGCCGCGAACGCCACGATGGCCCAGAACACCCCGTGCAGGCTGTGCGACAATCCCTCGCGCAGCAGCACCAGCACGTCCGCCGGCAGCTCGCGCGCGCCGCCCTCGCCCATCAGCGCCTGGATGCTGTTCAGCGACACGCGGTCCTGCAGCCCCTCGCGGCGCAGGTAGTTGCTCATCATCCAGTTCAGCACCCCGCCGAACAGCGCCGCGCCCAGCGCGCTCCCCAGGATGCGCATCAGCATGTTGCTGGCCGTGGCCACCCCGCGCTGCGTCCACGACACGCTCGTCTGGATGGCCACGATGAAGGTCGTGTTCAGGAACCCCAGCCCCACCCCCAGCACGAACGATCCCACCCCCGCCGGCACCGCGCCCCGCGACGCCAGCACGGCGATGATCAGCGTCCCCAGGAACACCGCCACGCCGCCCACCCGCACCAGCCGCCGCACCCCCACGGCCACGATCCGGTGCCCGGCCCAGAACGCCGACAGCGGCCATCCCAGCGTCATGGCCGAGAGCGCGAACCCCGCCAGCAGCGCCGATCCGCCCAGCACCCCCTGCACGTACGTCGGCAAAAAGGTGATCACGCCGATCATCATGATCCCCGACGTGAGCGTGGCCAGGTTGGCGTTGCGGATGAGCGGATTTCGCCACAGCTCCACGTGCATCAGCGGGTCCGGCGCCCGGCGCTCCTGGCGGATGAACAGCACCAGCGCCACCGCCGCCACGGCGAACAGCGGCCCCACGCGCCCCATCCCCCAGGTGCTCGCCTGCGTGAGCCCCAGCATCAGCGGCCCCACGCACGCCAGCAGCAGCGCCGCGCCCGCGTAGTCGATGCTCTGCTTGCGCGCCTCCACCCCCTCGTGCAGGTACATCGCCACGAGGACGATGGACGCGATGCCGAACGGGATGTTCACCCAGAAGATCCACGGCCAGCCGATGCTGTGCACCACCAGCCCGCCCGCCAGCGGCCCCACGATGGAAGACAATCCCCACACGCTGCTCATGTAGCCCTGGATGCGCCCGCGCTCCTGGATGCTGTACAGGTCGCCAGCCAGCGTGGTGGTGATGGGCTGCACCGCCCCCGCCCCCAGCCCCTGCAGAAAGCGGAACGCCACCAGCATCCCCATGGACGTCGCGATGCCGCACAGCACCGACCCCACGAGAAAGACGAGCACGCCAAAGATGAACACCGGCTTGCGCCCCACGATGTCCGACAGCTTGCCAAAGATGGGGACGGCGACCGCCTGCATGAGCAGGTACGACGAAAAGACCCAGCTGTAGAGCGCAA
>DATING010001175.1:0-3947 GCA_035474555.1 Longimicrobium sp.
CCCCGCTCCGCCGCCGGCGTGATCCGTCCCGTCCGGCACGACCCTCGCTCTCCCCCCGCGCGCCGAATCTTGGCCGCCGGTGGTGCAACCGGCCCCGAACGGTTATCCTGTCCGCCCACGCCCTGACCCAAGACCGGTCCACCCGTCCCGGGATGCCCATTTGACGGTCGACGAGCTGCTCCGCTCCAAGAAGGACTCGCTCGCGCTCGAGCTGCTGACGGACGAGCGCGGGCTGTCGCGCGCCATCAGCACCCCCGACATCAGCTCGCCGGGGCTGGTGCTCACGGGCTACACCGAGCGCTTTCCCAGCGAGCGCATGCAGGTGCTGGGCGAGACGGAGGTCGCCTTCCTGGAATCGCTGGACGAGGACCGCCGCCGCGCGGCCCTCGTCACCTTCCTGGAGTTCGACCTTCCCGTCATCTTCATCACCAAGGGGCAGGAAGCGCCGGAGCCGCTGCTGGAGCTGGCCAACGCCATCGGCACTCCCGTCATCCGCACCGCGCTCAAGACCGCCGAGTTCTACACGCGCATCAAGCCGTTCCTGGAAGAGCGCTTCGCGCCGCGTACCACGCTGCACGGCTCGCTGGCGGACGTGTACGGTGTGGGGTTGCTCTTCGTGGGCAAGAGCGGCATCGGCAAGAGCGAGACGGTGCTGGACCTGGTGGAGCGCGGCCATCGCCTGGTGGCGGACGACCTGGTGATGATCACGCGGCGCGGCAACGAGATCCTCATCGGCAAGGGGCACGAGCTGCAGCGGCACCACATGGAGATCCGCGGCGTGGGGATCATCGACGTGCGCACCATGTTCGGCATCCGCGCCATCCGCCAGCAGAAGCGCGTGGAGGTGGTCGTCCAGCTGGAGATCTGGGACGAAAACGCCGTCTACGACCGCACGGGGCTGGACACCAAGGCCATGGACATCCTGGGCGTGCCCGTCCCCCTGGTAACCGTTCCGCTGGTCCCGGGTAAGAACATCACGGTGGTCTGCGAGGTGGTCGCCATGAACCACCTGTTGAAGTATTCGGGCGTGGACAGCGCCCGCCTGTTCAACCAGCGGCTCCAGAACCGTATGTCCGGCGTCTCGGAGTACCTGGAGGAGGATTATGAGTGAGCCCGTACGGGGGCTGGTGGTGAGCCACGCCACGCTGGCCGAAGGGCTGGTGCAGTCCGTCCAGAAGATCGCGGGGGCCGAGCCCGACGTGCTGCGCCCCGTGAGCAACGAGGGGTGCGGCCCGGACGCCCTGCAAAAGGCCGTGGCCGCGCAGACGGGCACCGGGCCCGTGATCGTGTTCACCGACATGCCGTCCGGCAGCTGTGCGTTCGCCGCGCGCCGGCTTACCCTGGACCGCCCCGACACGGCGGTGGTCTGCGGGGTGAACCTGCCCATGCTGCTGGACTTCGTCTTTCACCGCGACCTTCCCCTTCCCGAGCTGGTGGACCGGCTCGTGAACAAGGGAAAGGCCGCGATCACGGGTTCGTGCCGGGAGATGGCGGCGAATGCCGATCGTGCTGCTTCGCGTGGACGAGCGCCTGATCCACGGGCAGGTGGTGGTCGGCTGGGGGGGACCCCTGCACGCCGAGCACATGGTCGTCGTGGACGACGACATCGCCGCCAGCCCGTGGGAGCAGGAGCTGTACTGCCTGGGCGTGCCGCCCGAGATGGAGGCCAGCTTTGCCTCCGTGGCCGACGCGCGCTCCCAATTGGCCGCGTGGCGCGACGGAGGGCGGCGCGTGATCGTGCTCGTCCGCGACGTGGCCACGGCCGCGCGCCTGGCCGAGGGCGGGCTGCTGAACGGCGACGAGGTGAACCTGGGGGGCATCCACCACGCCGAGGGGCGCGAGCGGGTGCTGCCCTACCTGCACCTGAGCGACGGCGACCGCGACACGCTGCGGCAGATCGCCGCCGCCGGCGCGCTGGTGAGCGCCCGCGACCTTCCCGCGGGGCGGCGGGTGCCCCTCGAGGAGCTGCTGAACGGGCGATGATCCCCGACCCGCTCACCCTGCTGCTGCTGAGCCTGCTGGGCGGGCTGCTCGCCCTGGACGCGACCTCCGTCGGGCAGTTCATGCTGGGCCGGCCGCTCATCGCGGCGGGGCTGGCGGGGATGGTGGCGGGGAACCCGGAGGGGGGCATCGTCGTGGGCCTGCTCATGGAAGCCATCCACCTGGCCGTGCTCCCCGTGGGCGCCGCGCGCTACCCGGAGGCGGGGCCCGCCGCCGTGGCCGCCGCGGGGGCGTACGCCGGCTCGCACCTGGGGCAGCCCGTGGCCCTGCTCGCGTCCGTGGTCTTCATGCTGGCGTGGGGATGGGTGGGCGGCCGCTCCGTGGAGTGGCTGCGCCGGTGGAACGTGCGCATGGCCGTCCCCGCGCAGGGCGCGGACCTCGCCGCGGTGGAACGGCTGCACATCCGCGCCACGGTGCTGGACTTCGTCCGCGGCGTCCTCGTCACGCTGGTGGGGCTGCTGATCCTGGGGACGCTGCTGGAGACGCTGGGATGGATCCCGTTCCGCGAAGAGTGGACGCGGCCGGCGCTGGCGCTTTCCGCCGCGGCGGCCCTGGCCAGCTCGCTGCGCCTGTTCGGCCGGCGGCGGATGCCGCTGTTCGTGGCGGGAGCGGCCGCGGGGGGCCTGCTGCTGTGGCTGCGGTGACGCCGCTCCCCAGGGCCGTCCGCCGCGCCATGCTCCTGCGCAGCTTTGCCGTGCAGGGGTCGTGGAACTACCAGACGCTCATCGGCACGGGGCTGGCCTTCGTGCTGGCGCCGGCGCTGCGGCAGCTGTACGGCGCGGACTCCGAGGGGCTGCGCAAAGCGGTGGCCCGGCACACGGAACTGTTCAACGCGCACCCGTACCTGGCCACCGTGGCGGCGGGGGCCGTGGCGCGCCTGGAGGCGGACGGCGCGCCCCCGGAGACCATCGCCCGCTTCAAGGCCGCCGTGCGCGGCTCGCTGGGCTCCATCGGCGACCGGCTGGTGTGGCTGATGTGGCGCCCCGC
Source organism: Longimicrobium sp. (assembly GCA_035474555.1). GTDB lineage: Bacteria > Gemmatimonadota > Gemmatimonadetes > Longimicrobiales > Longimicrobiaceae > Longimicrobium. The sequence continues at coordinate 2,989 of DATING010001175.1, forward strand.
CTGCGCCCTGCTGATGGTGGCGCTGCTGCTGGCGGGGGTGTCGTGGTGGATTGCCGTGGCGGCGTTCCTCGTGTCGTACAACGCGCTGCACCTGTGGATGCGCACGTGGGGGCTGCGGGTGGGGCTGCGCGACGGGGTGGGGGTGGGGCGTGCCCTGCGCGAGGCGCCGTTCGAGCGGCTGGGCGAGCGCGCGGCGGACGCGGGGGCCGTGCTGAGTGGCTTCGCGGCCGTGCTGGCGCTGGGGTGGGGCGGGGTGCAGGTGAGCTGGACGTATGCCCTGGTGGGTGCCGCGGCGCTGGCCGCGGGGATCGCGCTGGGGCCCCGGGTGCGGTGGGTGGCCGCGCTGGGGCTCACGGCGCTGCTGGTGGCCGGCGTGGTGCTGGCATCGAACTCCTGAGAGTGCGAACTGGATGCAACACGAAAGCGAAGTCACCATCGTCAACAAGTACGGGCTGCACGCGCGTCCCGCGGCGGAGTTCGTAAAGCTGGCCAACCGCTTTGCGAGCGAGGTCTTCATCCGCAAGGACGACGTGGAGGTCAGCGGCAAGAGCATCATGGGGGTGATGATGCTGGCCGCCGAGTGCGGCTCCACGGTGGCCATCCGCGCCGACGGCGACGATGCCCGCGACGCCGTGGACGCGCTGGCGGAGCTCATCCGCAACCGCTTCGGCGAGGAGTAGGCGCGTGAGCCTGGTCCGCGACGGCATTCCGGCAGCCCCCGGCATCGTGATCGCCCCCGCGCGCGTCCTGCGCTGGGAGGTGCCGCGCGTGCCCCAGGGTGCCACCATCGGCGCCGAAGAGGTGGACCGGGAGATCGCCCGCTTTCGCGAGGCGTGCGGGTACGCGCAGGAGAAGATCCGCGCCGTGCAGGAGACGGCGGCCCGCAACGTGGGCGAGGTGGAGGCCCGCATCTTCGAGCCGCAGGTGCTCATGCTGGAAGACGCGGACCTGCTGCAGGG
>DATING010001176.1:0-7531 GCA_035474555.1 Longimicrobium sp.
CATCCCCGAGGCGGGCGGGCGCCTGACGCAGTTCGACGGCGCGCCCATCGGCACCATGACCAGCGCCATCGCCAGCAACGCCCGCCTGCACGACGCCGCCCGCGCCGTGCTGGCGGGTTGATGGACTTTGGATCATCAACCCGACTTGAGTCCGGTCGATGATGTCGCCAGCACCGCTTGATCCGTTGCACCGGACTTGTTTTCCTGAGGGAGGCGCCGCGCGATCCCCGTCCCACACCGATACCACGGCGCCGACCGAAGGATCTACCCTCCCGTGCATGACGGCTGCCCCGGTGCACGATCCTCGTGGGCCGCTGGAGGGTCGTACCTCGGCCTCTCGGACGGATCAGATCTGTGATCGCACCGGCAGCATCGACCGCAGGGGATGCGGCGGACGGCGCGGGCAGAAAACAGAACGCGGCGCCGCTCGAGGGGAGCGGCGCCGCGTCGTTTTCATCGGTGTTCGGCGATTCAGGAGGCCGGCTGCGTAACCTCGGAGGGGCGCTTGGCGCGCGGGGGGACCACGTCCGCCTCCTGCCACAGCGCGAGGAGCGCATCTTCCGGGATCTCCTCCCAGAGCACGGGCGGCGGTGCCAGGCGCCGCTTGCCGTGCTCGGACTCGAAGCAGAGCCATCCCTGCGCCAGTGCCGGGCTCACGAACGGCAGGCTCACGCGCTCGCTGGACCGGCGCTCGGGGCCGTCGTACGCAAGCACGTCTTGCCCGCGGCGATCGAACTCGCGCACGTCTTCCATGGTGCGCGTGGGGATCACCTTCCACACGCGCCACTCGTCACCGTCCGGCGCCACGAAGGTGCGCAGGCCCATCGGTCTTGCTCGTTTTCGGGGGAAAATGCGACCTGGGCGGGCGCATGGATCGAGAGGAATACAGGTACAAAGGTCGCCCAATCGGCGAGCGGAGTCAATGACCGCGATGTCGCACCGGTCACGCGTGCCGACGCAGTGGAACGTCCCTTGCCGCCGGGGGCCCCCGTGCCGGACACCGGTCCGGGACATCACACGGGAGGGGGGACGATGAGCGGAGTCTTCAAGTCGATCGAGATGGTGGGCACGTCGGGCACGAGCTTCGACGACGCGGCGCGGGTGGCCGTCAAGCGCGCGGGCGAGAGCATGCGCGACCTGGAGTGGATGGAAGTCGTGGAGCAGCGCGGCTACATCAAGGGCGGCGAGATCCACGAGTTCCAGGTCAAGGTCAAGCTCTGGTTCAAGCTCGAGGACGGCGGCGAATAGCGGATCCCATCACCCGCGGCGAGACGAGGGGCGGCCCGTGCATGGGCCGCCCCTCGTTTCGCATCCCGATCCGCGGCCCCCGCTCAGCGCGTGAGCACCAGGAACAGGATGAACACGGCCACCAGCACGATGGCCACGGCCCACGTGGGCAGCCCCAGCCGCGTGGAGCGCAGGTCGCCGAGCGAGTCGCCGTGCTTGTAGCTGCTCGGATCCATCTCGTTGTCCGTGGGATCGAAGCGGTTGGGATCGGGTCCGTCGGCCATCAGTGCTCCGTGGATGCGGGTTTGCGCATCCCCCGTGCAACGCCCGGGCCGGAGCGAGGCGAGGCGCGCTGCATCACGCATCAAGTCTGGCCGGTGTTCCCCTCCGACTCGGCTCGACTGAATAGGCCTGGCGTAAAAGTACGCTCGAGCTCAGATGCAATTTCCTCAAAAGTGGTTCCGGGGGCGTTCTCCTCCAGCTGTTCGGGAATTGTAAATGGAAGGCCGTCATCCATAACGCTCCGAAGCCGGTTCAGCTCGACATCGCACTGCTCCTTCGTCACTTCGAAAGGAGAGATGATTTGGACGCTCCCATCCTTGGTTTTAAAAGTTACATAGAGTCCGGCCTGCCGATCCGATTCGTGAACGCCTGCTGTCGCTGCCTCATGTTCTTCGCGAAGGGACGGAAGAGCAGCAATCAGCGCGCGTTCCCATTCACTGTGTTGGTCGGTCATGCTAGATGTGAGACGACCAATCGTCGTCGCGAGATCATCTTCAATGTTGATGGTAAGAAGATGCTGGAACTCGTTCGACTGTAGCTTTTCAGCAAACCACGGGGGCACGGCGCCTTCTGCTTGCTTTGGCTTATGATCCCGTATCTGACTAACAAATTCCTCCACCGTAATTGCTTCCGCAAGGAAGTGCGCGGCGATGTTCACTTTCCCACATTCCTCGCGGGCTCCAATGGCTAAACTCCGGGATGTTCCATAGCTACCACGTTCATAGAGCGCGAGTGCATCTTGGTACAAGCATCGAGAGTTGATCAATGCAATAGCGGCGAAGCGAGATACGATTTCCCGATCGAGAAGAAGCGCGAGCTCCCGATTCTGAGCACTGAGTTTCTGCTTTTTTGTCATTGATGCTCGGCCAAGTAGGGCAGATTGTACATGAGGTTTAGATGGGCGTTGCCACTGCCGATCAGAACGGCGCGTCGTCCACCAGCGGCGCGCCGCCGAGCACCAGGACGCGCACAGGGTCGCCTGGGCGCAGCTCCGTGCCAGCGGGGACCAGGGCCAGGCCGTCCGCCGCGGCCATGGACGTCCCCACGCCGCTCCCCTGCGCGCCCGTGAGCCGCGCGGACACGGTGCCGTCCGCCTCGCGCGACAGGCGCACGCGGGGCACGTGCACCAGCTCGCCGCGGGCGCTGTACGCGTCGCGCATCACCGCGTCCACCACGGGGGCGTGCACGCGCGCGTGGCCCGCCATCCGCAGCAGGGCGGGGCGCACGAACAGCTCGAACGTCACCAGGGTCGACACGGGATTGCCCGGCAGCCCGAACCAGGGGATGCCGCCCAGCCCGCCCACCCGCCCGAACGCCAGCGCGGAGCCGGGGCGGATGCGCACGCGCCAGAAGTCGATCTCCGTCCCGAACGATTGCAGCGCGCCGATCACGTGGTCGTGCTCGCCCACGCTGATGCCGGCCGTGGTGACCAGCGCGTCGCAGCCGGCGGCGCGGGCCACGTGCTCGCGCAGGCTTGCGGGTGTGTCGCGGGCAATGCCCAGCACCCGCGCCTCCATCCCGCTCTCCGCCAGCTGCGCCGCCAGCGCGTAGGAGTTCGTGCTGACGATGCGCCGCCCCGCGCGCACCTCGTCGAATTCCTCCACGGGCACCAGCTCGTCCCCCGACGCCAGCACGGCGACCACGGGGCGGCGCACGACGGGGAGCCGCGCGCGTCCCACGGCCGCCGCCACGGCCAGCGCCGGCGCGCGCAGCACGGTCCCCGCGCGGAGGACCGCGTCCCCCGTGCGCACGTCCTCGCCGCGGGGTCGCACGTTGCGGCCGGCATCCACGTCGGACACGATGGAGACCGCGCCCTCCGCCGTGCCGATCCTCCGCCCGCCGTCCGTGTGCTCCACCCGGATCACGCAGTCCGCCCCCTCCGGCACGGGGGCGCCCGTCATGATGCGGATCGCCTCCCCCGGCCCCACCGGGCGCGACGCGAAGTGGCCCGCCGGCACGTCGTCCACCACCCGCAGCACGTGCGGGGCGGACGGCGACGCGCCGCGCACGTCGGTGGCGCGCGCGGCGAATCCGTCCATGGCGCTGTTGTCCCACGGCGGCAGGTCCACGGGGGACGTGACGTCCTCCGCCAGCACGCCGCCGAGCGCATCCAGCAGCGGCCGTTCCTCCGCCCCCAGCGGGGCCACGCCGGCCAGGATGATCCGCAGGGCCTCGCCGGCGGAAAGCCAGTCCGCCGCGCGGTCAGCGCTCACGCGGCGGGTGGCGGATCACCAGGTTCTCCAGCATCCCGCCCAGCCGGTCGATGTGCGAGGGCGTATCGTCCTCGTCCAGCAGCACGATGGGCACGTCCGCGCGAAAGCGGTCGTCGTCCGTCACGATGGCCAGGTACGTGGAGCTCTGCTCGCTGTACTCCTCCCACAGCGGCTGGTCGTGCTCGCCGTGGCGCCAGATCTCGATCTTCTGGAACGGGCCGCGCTTGTACCCCTCGATGAGCACCAGGTCGTAGCCGCGCCCGGCCAGGAAGTCGCGCACCAGCCGCTCCGGGTCCGGCTCGCCCTCCATCCGCATCACCAGCGCGATCTTCCCCTCGCCGGCCATGAGCGTGGCCTCGGCCTGCCCCTCGTTGAAGTGCCGCCAGCTGTCGCGCCCCTTCTCGTCCGTCTCGAACGCGTGGTGGCCGTGCTTGATGCTGGCCACCCGGTACCCGCGCCGCCGCATCTCCTTGAGCAGCGCCACCATCAGCCGCGTCTTGCCGCTGTTCTTGCGGCCGATGACGCTCACCACCGGGGGCAGGGGGCCGGCGCGCCGCTCCGCTTCGTCCAGGTCGGTCACGGTGTTCACGTTGTGGAAGAGGAGATGGGGGTCGCCGAGGGCGCGGATGTCGGCGAGGGGGATGCGTTCCGTGCGCACGCGCTCCGGCAGCAGGTGGGGGCGGCGCTCGCCGGCCGCGATCATCTCCTCCACCACGGGGATGCACTCCACGGCGTAGAAGGCGCACAGCGGCTCCATCCCCCGCCGCCCGTAGCTTTCCGGGACGATCGCCTCCGCCGTGGTGGTGCGGGCGCAGCGCACGAGCATGCGCAGCACGTCCGCCGTCACGTACGGCAGGTCGCAGGCGACCACCAGGGCGCCCGGCCAGCCGCGCTCCACGGCGTGCAGCAGCGCCGCGTGGATCCCCGCCAGCGGGCCGATCTCCGCGTGCCGGTCCGGGATGGTGACCAGGTCCAGGTCCTCGTACAGCTCCGGGTCGTTGGCCGAGATGACGATCTCGGGGACGGCGGATTCCAGGGCCCGCAGCACGCGGTCCACGATGCGCTCCCCGGCCACGGTGGCAAAGGCCTTGGGCGCGCCGAAGCGGCGGCTGGCGCCCCCGGCCAGGATCACGCCCAGGGGCGGCAGGGGCCGGAGGATGGGAGCGTTGTCCGTCATCGGCGGCGGGCCAGGGGGGAGGGGCGCGTTCTCCGCCCGAAGGTAGGGGCTGGGGCGGGCGGGATCAAGCGCGGGGAACGGCTCTTGCGCGCCGCGCGACCGGGGTGGATGCAACGCGAACGGCGAGGGGGAGCGATGCCCGGGTACGACTGGAGCTTTGGGGGACGGGGGCCGCGGCCCCAGCCGCGGCGCGGCGGCTACGAGTGGAGCCGCCCGCCGCACGAGACGATGGGCGGCCCGTGGGGCCCGCGCGACGTGCAGTACGGCCGCTGGGAGGGAGGCGGCGGCTACGACCGCGGCGTGTACGGCGATGCGTACGAGGCGTATGCGCCGGTGGGGTACGACCGGGGGATGGGCCCGCCGCGCGGGGCGCCCATGCGGCCGGGGTGGGGCGGTTACGGGCAGGCGTACCAGGAGGAGATGCGGGGCGGCTACGCGCGCGGCCCGTTCCTCCCCGAGCAGGCGTACCGGCAGCACCCCGAGCTCAACCGCGCGCCCGGCGTGCGCGGCGACCGCTGGGGGTACGAGATGGACGACACCGGGATGGACCTGAGCGACGAGCAGATCCTGGATGCCGTGCGCCGCCGGCTGTACGAGGACGTGTGGCTGGACGTGGACCGGCTGGACGTGGAGGTGGAGGACGGGGTGGTGACGCTGCGCGGGGAGGTGGATGACTTCCTGGAGGTGCGCTACGCCTGGGACGATGCGTGGGAGACGGAGGGGGTGCGCGGCGTGGTGACGCAGCTCACCGTCCGCACCGACCAGCCGCAGACCACCACGCACGGCGATCTGATGCCGCAGACCACCAGCGGCACGAGCACCGAGCCCGCGGACGCCGGGAGCTGAGCTCCGCGTTCGCAGATCGCAGAGGCGCCGAGAGTCCGTTCTCGGCGCCTCTCGCGTTTGCATGACGAAACTTTGTTTTCCTGAGGGAGGCGCCGCCGGTTCCCTCCCGTGCCGCATCCCCTGGCGCCGACCGAAGGATCTACCCGCCCGTGATTGACGACAGCTTCCGTGAAGGATGGCCGCCCTGGCGTTCCCCGGGGCAGGCTCGTCGATCGAGCGTCGTCGAACCGCGCGGCCAGCTCATGCCGTCATCCAAGCCCCCAGTGCAGGCACACTCCTACCGATCGCGATCAGGTGGATCTGTGCCTCGGCGGGCATCCGCGCCGTGCGGCCAGTATCCTCTCCTCCGAAAAATGCGGATGGCCGTCCCCTCGCCGGAAGCCGCCGCTCTGCCAAGGATCTCTGGCCTCCTGCCGCTCGCCGTCCGATCCGCGACCGGCCGTCGCGTCACATCGATCCCGCACGTACGGCTCCGGAAGTGCCCAGCCGCCGTTGAAGCCTCACGCCGTTTGTGAGGCTTTCCGCGGTTGTTGCGGCGGCTTCAGCCGCTCAGCGTTTCCCGCGGGATCTCGACCCGCCCTACGGCCCTGATGAACTGCCTACCGAACTGGATGATTGCCACCGCGACGGCCGGACGCGGATCGGACGGCGAACGGAGGATGCGTCAGGCCCTTGGTAGATCGGTTGCTGCCGGCGAGGGGACGGCCATCCGCGTTTTTTTCGGAGGGGCAGGATCGTGGCTGCGGAGGTGGATGCCTGTGCTGGCACATCATCCACCTGATCGCGATCGGAAGAGCGTGCCTGCGCCGGAGCCCGGACGGCCAACGTCGAGCTGAGGGACGTCCGGACGCCGAACGTGCACAGACTTCGGTCGGCGCCATCACGTCACGGGATGGATCGAGCCGGCGCCTCCGCTTAGAATGACAGCGAGGGCGGGGGAAAAGCGAAAAGACGGCGCGGCGGGGATGCGGCGGTGGGCGGCTGTCATGCACGGGAGAGGAGATCCTTCGGTCGGCGCCAAAGGCCTGAGCACGGGACAGGATCGGCGGCGCCTCCCTCAGGAAAACAACGCCGGGGGCGTTGTGCATCCAGATCGTCGCGACTAAGCCGCGGAAAAGCGAAGCGGGTCCCGGGCTGGCTGCCCGGGACCCGCTCGACATCATCCACTACCGCACTCACGCACTACCGCACTCACGCACTGCGGTTCAGTGGCTCTCCCGCGAGCCGTAGCCCTCGCCCATGGGGCGGTCGGGGGGCTCGTACGAGGCGCCTTCGTTCACGGCTTCCGTCACGCTGTGCGTGCCGTACATCTGCGCCTCAAGGTCCTCCACCAGGTGCGCGGCGGTGTCGGACTGGTTCTCGTTGGTCTCGCCGTACTGCGCGTCGACCTCGAGGTCCGCCATCACGGCGTCGTCGGCGGCCTCGGGCATCTCGCCGCGGTGCAGCTCGTCGACGATGAGCTCGTTGGTGAACGCCTCGATCCCCAGGATCTCCGTGATCACCTGCTCCGCCACGGACACCTCGCTGTCGCTGCCCACCCGGCCGGACAGGGTCACGTGGCCGTCCTTGACGCCCACCTGGATCCACCCCGCGTCCACCTCGGGATGCTCTCCGAGCTGCTGCACCACCAGGTCGTACAGCTCGTCGTCCGTCATCCCCGAAAAGTCGAAGATGTCCCCCGTGTACCTGCCGGCCATGCGGCCCTCCCTGACGGCGTTTGCTAGAAGTGCAGCGCCCCGCCCACCGTGATGCCCACCGCCGGGTTCCACTGGCTGCGCTCGTCGAG
>DATING010001177.1:0-2016 GCA_035474555.1 Longimicrobium sp.
CCGCGCCCAGCCGGTCCGCGAGCGCGTCCGGGGGCACCCCCGCGGCCTGCCCGTGCAGCGCGATGGCCAGCATCAGCTCGTGGCGCAGGTCGGCCGCCACCATCTCCACCAGGTGGCGTCGGAGCGTGAACCCCACCCCGATGGTCAGGGCCACCACGGTGACGCCGATCAGGGCCAGGTAGCTCAGGAAGAGCCGGAGATCGGCGCGGACCCGCGCCGGGCCGCTCACGCGCCGACCGGCGGATCGGTCCGGAAGCGGTACCCGAAGCCGCGCACCGTCTCGATCCAGTCCGCCTCCGCGCCCATCTTGTTGCGCAGCCGCTGCACGTGCATGTCCACCGTGCGGGTGGCGATGTTCGCCGTGACCTCCCACACCGCCTCCAGGAGCTGGCGGCGGCTCTGCACCCGGCCGCGCCGCTCCATCAGCGTGAGGAGGAGACGGTACTCGGTGGGGGTGAGGTCCAGCGGCTCGCCCGCGGCCTCCGCCCGGGCCGCGCCCGTGTCCACCGTGATGGGGCCCACCCGCACCACCTTGCCGCCCTTCCCCGCCGGCGGCGCCTGCTGCACCCGGCGCAGCACCGCGCCCACGCGCAGGATCAGCTCCTGCGGCGAGAACGGCTTGCTCACGTAGTCGTCCGCGCCCAGGCGCAGGCCGGCGATGCGGTCCTGCTCCTCCTTGCGGGCGGTGAGCAGGATCACGGGGATGTCCTGCATCTCCGGGCGCTTGCGAAGCTCCTCCAGCACGTTGAGCCCCGACATGCCGGGAAGCATCAGGTCCAGCACGATCAGGTCGGGGCGCTCCACCTCGGCCGCGCGCAGGGCCTCGGGACCGCTGCTGGCCGTACGCACGCGGTAGCTCTCCCGGGCAAGGTGATACGCCACCAGCGCCGAGATGTCCGGCTCGTCGTCCACCACAAGGATGTGGGCGCTCATTCGGCTCGCAGTGGGGGCGGACTCACGGGCGTTCGCACCGATCAGCCCGGTAAAGACGTTCGAAGAATGCAGTTGAGCAGAAGGGCTCGGCAAGATTCCACCTCCTCTACGGGAGAGCCTGGGTCGGTCGTGTACCGCTCACGTCCGAGTGTAGACAGGCCCTGTAACGCCCCCGTAACGAATCAGGAATCGCCGTGGCACAATGCGCGGATTCCCGTGACACAAGGAGAAATCCGGCGGAGGGTGGATGAGAAACGTCCTGGATGCGCACGCAGGATACGCCCGCGGCCCCGCCGGAGCAATGCCATCGTAACGGCCGCCATCCGATCCGTGCCGCGGGACGTTCACGGAAATCCGGTGAGCGTGAGCCAACAGCGCGGCCCCGCCAGATGTCTTTCCCGTACGACGCAGCCGCGGATCGGGCCCGTTAACACATCCGCCCTCTCGCGCGTCTCCTTCTCGTACGTGGATGTTCGCGCGCGACGGAGAGTCCGCGCAGGCGGACTTCGTGTCGTCGTTGCGGCGAATTCATTCGCGTGGCTGGAGGCTCGCAAGGCCTTCCCGATCGGGATGGAACGATCGGGATGGAAACGATCCGGATGGAAACGATGCGGATGGATCCCGGGCCTCGTCCGCTGGAATCCGCCGCCGTGCAGATCAGAAACCCTTTGTCCGTGCAGTCCATGATGCGCTTTGCCCGACCGCTCCTTGCCCTGTGCGCCGCCGTGCTGGCGCTGCTGGTGGCCGCCGCGCCCGCCGCCGCGCAGGGCACCGACATCCTCCGCGGCCGCGTGACGGACCCGGAGGGCGCGCCCCTGGCCGGCGTGCGCATCGAGGCCACGTCGGCGGAATCCGGCGTCACCCGCACCAGCGCCACCAACGCGGAGGGCCGCTACACGATCGCCTTTCCCGACGGCGGTGGGCGATACACCATCCGCGCATCCACCGTGGGCCGGCAGGTGGCGACCGTGACGGTGGCGCGGCAGGCGGACGAGGAGGTGCTGATCGCCGATTTCCGCCTGGCGGAGCAGGCCGTGCTGCTGGAGGCCATCTCCGTGGAGGCCGAGCGCGGCCCCGCCCCCA
>DATING010001178.1:0-3259 GCA_035474555.1 Longimicrobium sp.
GGATGTCAAGGGAGGTGTTTCGGCGGATGCGGATCTTTCTCGGAGCCGGCGGTTGGAGCGCGGCGAAGATCCAGACAGAGCGAATGAATTCGCCGCAACAACGACACGAAGTCCGCCTGCGCGGACTGACGTGAGCGGGCGTCTGCCGCGGCCCGTGGCAGGCTTCAGTCGCTTCGGGCTTGAAGACGCAGTGCGCCTGTCCTAAATTATAGGACACACGTTGCGCACAGGGTATCGGATGGCACTGCAATCACTCCTCGGGTCCGAAGCGATGCGCCGGCTGATCGTGCACTTTGCCGCGCGGCCAGGCGCAGACCTGCACTTTCGCGCGCTGGAGCGCCGGCTCGGGCTGTCGCGGCAGTCGCTCAAGAACGCGCTCGATACCCTGGAGCAGCTGGGGCTCGTCGCACGGAGCGAAGAGGGGCAGCGGGTCCACTACAAGGCTGCCGATCACGACGGATGGAAGCCGCTCCGCGAGCTGATCCGCACCTTTGCCGCGCCGGCGGAAGTGGTCGGCGACCTGTTCCATGGCGTACCGGGGGTGCGCGGCGCGTTCGTGTTCGGCTCCGCCGCGACGGGGCAGATGCGGCCGGACAGCGACGTGGACGTGTTCGTCATCAGCGACGCGGCGGACGCGGGGGCGCTCGGGATGGCCACGATGGAGCTGGGGATGCTGCTGGGGCGGGAAATCGACCTGAAGCACTACACGCCCGCCGCCGTCAGGGCCGAGCAGGCACGCGAGGGCACGAGCTACGTCAAGCGCGTGCTGGCCGGGACCACGCAGTGGGCCGTCGGCTCGCCCGAGGAGGCGTTCGCCGCATGAGCATCGATCAGCTGGTCGCCAACCGCTGGGCCGAGCCGCTCGCGGCGGACGACGCGGAGGTGCTGGGGCTCTGGCGCCGTGCCATCGAATCCTTTGATGACTCCACTGCGCCGCGCCTGAGCCGCACAGGCCAGTTCAAGCAGCTGTACGATGCGGCGCGGCAGGGCGTCGTCGCCTTCAACGCCGCCCATGGATACAGGGCCAAGGGCACGTCGGACCACCACCAGCACACGTTCGCGGCCGGCGTGGCGCTCGCGCCGGGGACATTGAAGAACGTGATCGCCGGGATGCAGGTCCAGCGCGGCGTCCGCCACGATCTGGAGTACGGCGCGCACCGGACGGTATCCGAGGAGGAGATCGACACGATGCGCTCCAGCGTCTGCGCGCTCCTGAACGGACTGGCGGACGAAATCCGAATCATCCGTCCCGCCCTCAAGCAGTCCATCCGGAAGCTCCGCTGCCCCTGAGGAACGCCAAGACGCGCCGCCGCCACTCAATGGGGATTCTGTCGTCGAGCAGTTGAAGCCTCACGCAGTTTGTGAGGCTTTCCGCAGTCGTTGCGGCGGCTTCAGCCGCTCCGGCTCGGGCTCCGACTCACAACAGCAGCAGCCCCGACCGCACGCCGATCGCGACCGCCTCGGCGCGGGTGGAGGCGCCGAGCTTCTCGAAGACGGCGCCGACGTGCGCCTTGACGGTGTGCTCGGAGATGCCCAGCACGCGCGCCACGCCCTTGTTCCCCATCCCCCGCGACAGCAGTTCCAGCACCTCGCGCTCGCGGGGCGTCAGGCCGGGGTCCGCCACGGGAAGGCGCGGCTCGGGGACGGCATCTTCCACGGAGCGCGCGGCCAGCTCCACGGCCAGCGCCGCGGGGAGCACCACGAGGCCGGCGGCGGCCCCCTCCACCGCGGCCGTGATCTCCTCCGGGCGCGCATCGCGGGGGAGCACGGCCAGCGCGCCCGCCCGGAGCACCTCCGCCACCCACCCCGCCCCCGGCCGCTCCGCCAGCAGCACCACGGCCGGCGCGCGCAGGGCCACCTCGTCCTCGCCGGCCAGCGGCAGGGGGAGCTCGTCGCCGGGGCCCAGCTCCACCACGAGGACGTCCGCGCCGGACGACGCCGCGGCATCCGCCAGCTCGCGCGGATGCACGCCGCCGGCGCGGGCAAGCTCGTAGCTCCCCGCGCCGGCGATCACCGCCTCCAGCCCCGCCCGCACCACCGGCGACGCGGCGGCCACGAGCACTCGGATCACGCCGCCTCCGCCATCCCCGGCACCCGCAGGTCCACGCGGGTCCACCGGCCGCCCCGCACCAGCTCCAGCCGCACCTGCGCGCCGGCACCGGCCTCGTCCAGCGTGGCCGCGATCTCCTCCGGCGAGCGCACGGGCCGCCCCTCCAGCGCCGTCAGCACGTCCCCCGCGAGCAGGCCCGCCGCCTGCGCCAGGCCGCCGCCCACGATCTCCAGCACCAGCCAGCCGGGGAGCTCCGTGCCTTCCGCCCCGCGCGTCCGCAGCCGCACGGGGCGCACGCGCGCGCCCAGCGACTGCCTGCGCCCGCCCGTCCCCAGGAAGCGCTCCACCGTCTCGGTGGGGATGGCCACGCCCAGCCCGCGTGCCACGAGCGTGTTGATGCCCACCACCCGGCCGCGCGCGTCCGCCAGCGGCCCGCCGGAGTTGCCGGGCGCCAGCCGCAGGGCCGCGCGGATGGCGTGCGGCGCCGCGTCCGGCCGCGCCCGCTCCACCGCGTGCACCACGCCCACGGACAGCGCGCCGACCCAGCCGTGCGGATGCCCCAGCGCGATCACCAGGTCACCGGCGCGCAGGCCGGCCGCGTGCGCCACGTCCGCCGCCGGCAGGTCGCCGGCCTCGATGCGCACGGAGGCCAGGTCGCGCTCCGGGTCCCGGTCCGCGATGGTGCCCGACAGCACCCGCCCGTCGGAGAGCTCCACGTCCACGTTTCCGCCCCGCGCCACGTGCGCGTTGGTCACGATCAGCCCGTCCGGGCGCCAGATCACCCCGGCGCCGCCGCCGTCCCGTCCCCGGGGGCGCACGCGTACCACGGAGCGGCGCACCGAATCCGCCACCCTCGCCATCGACTCATCCATCCCGTGCCCCGCGACGTCGTCGTTGCCGATCATCATCCCTCCCGGTGCTGCGGGTACTCGCCGACCGTGATGGCCGCCTCCACGATCTCTCCGGCGCGCAGGAGCCGCACGGGCACCACGTCCCCCGGGTTCTGCGCCATCAGCACGGCCATCACCTCGCCGGGATCGCTGACGGACACCCCGCCGAACGCGAGCACCACGTCGCCCAGGAGGATCCCCCCCTGCTCCGCCGGGCCGCCGGGAGCCACGCTGTTGACCATCACCCCCATCTTCCCCACCGCCCCGGCCTTCGCCTGGGTGATGCGGACGGGCTGTCCGCCCAGCCCCAGGTAGCGGC
>DATING010001179.1:0-9481 GCA_035474555.1 Longimicrobium sp.
GCGTCATGCACGGGAGGGTAGATCCTTCGGTCGGCGCCGGAGATCGCGACACGGGATAGACCCGGCGGCGCCTCCCTCAGGAAAGCAAAGTGGGTGAAGTGGTCAAGGAAGTGACTCGCTTCGCTGGCGGATCCAGCCGAACGATGCCGTATCTCCCGACGTGAACGAATCCAACCCGATGGAACGCATCCGATGAAGACCGGCATCTCGTGGCTGGACGTCCGGCTGGGCCTGCGGATGCTCGTGAAGTACCCGGCCCTCACGCTCGTGGGGGGGCTGGGGATGGCCGTGGCCATCGCCATCGGCGCGGGGTTCTTCGCCCTGATCGATGGCTACGTGCTCCCCCCGCTCCCCCTGGACCAGGGCGAGCGCGTGGTGGGCGTCCAGAACTGGGACGCCGCGGCCAACGAACCCGAAGCGCGGAGCCTGCATGACTTTGCCGAGTGGCGCGGCGAACTGCGCGCGGTGGAGGACCTGAGCGCCTTCCACACCATCCGCCGCAACCTCATCGCCCCCGACGGCCAAGCGGAGCCCGCGCACGTGGCGGAGATGACGGCCTCCGGCTTTCGCGTGGCCCGCGTGGCGCCGCTGCTGGGCCGCCCGCTCGTGGACGAGGACGAGCAGCCCGGCGCGCCCCCCGTGGTCGTCATTGGCCATGACCTGTGGCGCACGCGCTTCGGGGGCGACTCCGCCGTCATCGGACGCACCCTGCGGCTGGGGAGCACCGTGCACACCATCGTGGGGGTGATGCCGGAGGGCTTCGCGTTCCCCATGAACTTTCGCCTCTGGACGCCCCTGCGCGTGGACCCCGCGCCGTACGCGCGCCGGCGGGGGCCGGAGCTCTTCCTGTTCGGCCGGCTGGCGCCCGGGGCCACGGAAGCGCAGGCCAGGGCCGAGCTGAAGGCAATCGGCCGGCGCGCGGCCGCGGCGCATCCCGGCACCCACGCGCAGCTGCGGCCGCAGCTGGTGCCGTTCACGGCCACGTGGGGCGACGTGTCCGCGGGGGACAACCGCTGGCTGTTGTACCTGGTGCAGCTCCTGGTCAGCATGCTCCTGGTGATCGTGGCCGTGAACGTGGCCATCCTGGTGTACGCGCGGACGGCCACGCGGCGCGGCGAGATCGTCGTACGCAGCGCGCTGGGGGCCAGCCGCCGCCGCATCGTCGCGCAGCTGTTCATCGAGGCGCTCGTCCTGTCCGCCGCCGCCGCCGTCGTGGGACTGATGCTGGCCGCGTGGGGGCTGGGGCAGCTGCACGCCATCCTGGAGGGGCTCGTCGCGCAGGCGGGCGGGCTGCCGTTCTGGATCCGCGGCGGCCTGTCCACGGGCACGGTGGTGTACGCGGCGGGGCTGGCGGTGCTGGGCGCCGTGATCGTGGGCGTGATCCCCGGCGTGCAGGCCACGGGGCGGCGCATGCAGTCCAGCCTGCGCCAGCTGGGCGGCGGCACGGGGATGCAGCTGGGCCGCACCTGGACGCTGCTGATCGTAACGCAGGTGGCGTTCGCCGTGGCCGTGCTTCCCGCGGCGCTGTTCAGCGCGTGGATGCTGGTGCGCGAGGGGTACGCCGATCCCGGGTTTCCCGCGCAGGAGTTCCTCGTGGGGCGCCTGGAGATGGACCGCGACGCGCCGCCCGTCGCGGACGCGGCGGCGTACGAGGCCGCGTTCGGGGCGCGCTACGCGGACCGCATGGCGGAGCTGGCGCGGCGGCTGGCGGCGGAGCCGGGCGTGGCGGCGGTGACGTTCGCGTCCGACATCCCCGGCGTGGAGGCGTCCGGCGCCGTGGAGGTGCCCGGCGCCCCCACGCCCCCGGCGGGGGGCGCGGGCCACCCGGTGCGGTTCAACGCGGTGGATGCGGGGTTCTTCGGCGCGTTCGGCATCCCGGTGCTGGCGGGGCGGCCGTTCGGGCCCGGGGACCCGGGCGCGGCGTCCACGGCGGTCATCGTGAACCGCACCTTCGTGCAAACGGTGCTGGGCGGCGGCGATGCGCTGGGCCGCCGCGTGCGCCACGTGGGCGAGGACCGCTGGATGGAGACGCCGGGCGGCGCGGCGGATGCCCCGCCCGGGCGCTGGCACGCGATCGTGGGCGTGGTGGGCGACCTGCCCGCCAAGGCGATGGATGCGGGAGAGGCGGAGCCGCGGATGTACCATCCGGCCACGGCCCCGCAGCTGTACCCCGCGATGCTGGCCGTGCGGCTGCGGGGGATGGAGCCGGCGGCGTTCGGCGGCCGGATGCGGGAGGTGGCCACGGCGCTGGACCCCACCCTGCGCCCGTACCCGCTGACGCCGCTGGACCGGGTGTACAGCGAGGGGGAGCAGGCGATGATGCGCTTTGGCGCCGTGGCCATCACGCTGATGACGGTGAGCGTGCTGCTGCTTTCCGCGGCCGGCATCTACGCGCTGATGTCGTTCACGGTCACGCGTCGCCGGCGGGAGATCGGCATCCGCTCCGCGCTGGGCGCCGATCCGCGCCGCATCCTGCGCAGCATCTTCTCCCGCGCGGCGGGGCAGCTGGGGGCGGGGCTCGTGCTCGGGCTGGCCGCGGCCGCGCTGCTGGACGGGATGTCGGGGGGCGAGCTGCTGGCCGGGAAGGGCGCCGTGCTGCTCCCCGCCGTCGCCGCGCTGATGCTGGCGGTGGGCCTGCTCGCCGCGCTGGGCCCCGCGCGCCGCGGCCTGCGCATCCAGCCCATGGAAGCCCTGCGGGAGGAGTAGGGGTGGATGGACGGCCGTTCGGCTGGATCCGACGCACAGACCAACCGCCTCACCCCTTGTTTTCCTGAGGGAGGCGCCGCCGGGTCCATCCTTGCTCCGACCTCTGGCGCCGACCGAAGGATCTCCTCGCCCGTGGTGGATGTCCGTCCCGCGACGGCCCTCGCCCTGGCACGTGCGGCCCTCCCGCGGCGTCAGCCGAGTTTCCGGCGCAGGCACGGTCTTACGGATCGCGATCGGGTGGATGATGTGCCACGACCGGCATCCATCTCCTCCGCCACCACCCTGCCTGATCTGCCTCTCCGAAAAAACGCGGATGTCGCCCCCTCGCCGGCAGCAGCCGCTCTGCCAAGGATCTCTGGCCTCCTGCACGGCCCGCCCGATTCGCGTCCGGCCGTCGCGACGCATCGCTCCCCCCGCACGGACGGCCTTCGGAGAAGCCTGCCGTACCGGATGATTGCCATCGCGACGTCCGGAGGCGGACCGGAGTAGAAGGCGGCGAGCGGCAGGATGCATCAGGCCCTTGGTAGATCGGTTGCTGCCGGCGCGGGGACGGCTATCCGCGTTTTTGGGAAGAGGCACCGTGGTGACTGCGGAGGCGGATGCGTGACGTGGCACATCATCCACATGATCGCGATCGGTAAGACTGTGCCTGTGCCGGAGACCCGGACCGAGGCGGGATGGACGCGGGGCCGGCGCTGGAGATGGACGAATCGTCAAAGGCCTGGCACGAGACGCGGAGGCGCGGAGAGAACCCCTCTCTGCGTCTCCGCGTTTTTGCGTCAGGGGATTCGATCCACCCGGCCCGTTCGTGATGACGCTGTCCGATTCCGCGCATCCGGTTCCGGCACCGGACATCCCGCGGCACCGAAATCGATCGGCCGAATCTGCGTAGCCCATTGCAGGGAATCGAGATGAATTGACCGGCGGAGGGCGGCACGTTCCATGTCTTATCGGGCATCCGGAAGCGGCAGGATGAACCCCGCCACGACGCCCTCGAATGACCCGGAGGCTCCCCATGAAGCACGCCACCCGCATCATCCGCCACACGCTCGCGACCCTCGCCGGCGCGCTGTTCGCAGCCGCCGCCGCGGAGCCCATCCCGGCGGCCCACCTCGCGCCCGTCGCCGCCGTGGCGCACGCGGAAGCAGATGCCTGTGACGCGCCGGGGCCCCGGCGTTGCAAACATCCGTAGCTGGCGGGCGGCGCGGGGCCGGGCTACGCCAGCGATCAGTCTCACACGCGGATGGACGATGGCACCAGGATCGGAGCGCGGAACGAAGGGACATCTCCCGCGAAACGTCGTGAACCGCCGCCGGGAGGACCGCGCATGAGCGTGGCCGAGGAGCCCGGGTGCGAGCTGGCGGCGCTCCACGACGCCTATCGCCTCCCGGCGTTCGAATCGCGGAAGTTCACCCACGCGGAGCTGTGGCAGATCCTGGGACGGCTGGCGGACGAGGCGCGGGACCTGTCGCGCGAGACCATCGGCCACTCGGCGGAGGGCCGGCCGCTCTACGCCGTCCGGTTTGGCCGCGGGCCCGTCCCCGTGCTGCTCTGGTCGCAGATGCACGGCGACGAGTCCACGCACACCATGGGCGTGGCCGACCTGCTCGCCTTTTGGGCGCGCGAACCGGACGAGGAACGCGTACGGCTGCTGCACGACCGGCTGACGGTGGTGGCCATCCCCATGCTGAATCCGGACGGCGCCGAGCGCTTTCGGCGGCTCAACGCGCAGGGGATCGACATCAACCGGGACGCGCGGGCCTGCCTGTCCCCCGAGATGCGCGCGCTGCGGGGGGTGCACGCGGCGCTGCGGCCGGCATTCGCCTTCAACCTGCACGACCAGGATCCCCGCAAGCGCGTGGGGCGCAGCGACCGGCTCACCGCCCTGGCCCTGCTCGCGAACCCCTTCGACGAGACGCTGGGGGACAACGACGTCCGCATCCGGGCAAAGCGGCTGGCCGGCGTGATCGCCCGGGCCGTGCGGCCGCTGATCGGGGGCCACGTCAGCCGCTTTGCCGAAGAGTTCAATCCGCAGGGCTCCGGGGAGCTCATGGCGTCGTCGGGCACCAGCAGCCTGCTCCTGGAGTGCGGCGGGTGGAAGGACGATCCGGAAAAGCAGTTCCTGCGCAAGGTGAGCTTCGTGGCGTTGCTCTCGGCGCTCGAGGCCGTCGCCGACGAGGGCTATGCGGACGTCCCGCTGGAGGAGTACGAGTCGCTGGCGGAGGACGACACCTCCGTGGTGGACGTGCTCCTGCGCGGCGGAACGGTGGTGGTGCCGGGGCTGAAGCCGTACCGGGCCGACGTGGCAATCGAGTTCCCGCTGCCCTTCGAGCGCGAGAACGGGACGGTGGCCTCCATCGGGGACCTGGAGGACTACACGGCGGGCGAGGAGGTGGACGTGCGCGGATGCTTTCTGCACGCCCGCCCCGAGGCCCTGCGCGGCGACGGCGGGTCGGTCCCCGTGCTGGGCGACGGGAGTCCCGCCTGCTTCGACGTGCGGACGGGCCCCGACGCCGCGAGCCGCCTGGTGATAACCGTCTCCCACGGGGTCGTCGCGACGGACGACGAAGGCCGCGTTACGCGCAGGTAGGCGGGACGGGCGGGGCGCATCGGTGCCGCCGAACTGCGGAGATGAGCCGCGCCGCGAAGCCGAGCCGGCACGAACGAACCGTCAGCGCCCCCCATCGTGCGGCAACCCGCCCGCGTCGAGCCGGGCCTCGATCCAGTACGCGAACGCGGCGTCCAGCGATTCGAAGCGTTCTTCGAACAGCCGGCACCCGTGATCGATGAATGCCACCTCGTATCCGGACGAGTGGCGTACCAGGTGCACCCCATCCCCCGCGGGGGCATCTCGCACGAACGACTCCAGGCCGTGCCGCCGCGCCTTGGCCACGATGTCGCCGACCGAGACGGACCATTTGCGCTGGAGATCTTCACGGGAAAGGCGATGGCGATCGAGCAGGATCCCCAGCTGGCCGGCCAGCACCGCGTCGATCTGCTCGTCCGCGGGAATGGAGCGATTGAACATTCGGGCGCTCACGCGTGGTTGGATGGACGATGTCCGCCGGGCAACGGGTACGGATCGCCGTGCCCGTGCGCAAGCGCTGCGGAAAGCCTGGAGCGCCGTGGATGCTCCCCGTCCTCTCGATTGCCGGCGTACAGCAAAGCGCACGGGTGCCGAGCGTCGCCTCGTCCCGGGGCGGCGCATTGCGCGGCGGTCTGTTCGGCGGGCGGCGGGACAGGTACTCTGTAGGCTCGCCGTGAAACGTGATCCGGCGCCCGCACCCTGCCCCTGACCGGACCGGCCCTGCGCGATGAGCAATCCGAGTGCCCTGCGCGAGCTCACCCTCGCCCGCATCCGCGCGTTCGTGCGCGAGCCCGAGGCGCTGTTCTGGACCTTCGGCTTTCCCATCATGATGGCGCTGGGGCTGGGCATCGCCTTTCGCGAGCGCGGGGCCGAGACGGCCGCCGTGGGCATCGAGCGCGGCAGCGTGGCCGAGCGGTACGCGCCCGCCCTGCGCGCGGCGGAGGGCATCGACCTGTCCGTCCTCTCCGCCGACAGCGCCGCGACGGCCCTGCGCAAAGGCGACGTGGCCGTGCTCCTCACCGGCCGCGACACGCTCGTCTACCGCTACGACCCAGCGCGCACGGAGAGCAACAGCGCGCGCCTGGCGGCCGACCGCATCGTGCAGCAGGCCGCCGGCGCCCGTCCCGCGGTGGCGACGATCGAGGACCGCGAGCGACGAGCGGGAAGCCGCTACATCGACTGGGTGCTGCCGGGGCTCATCGGGATGAACCTGATGTCCACGGGGATGTGGGGGATGGGCTTCGGGCTGGTGCAGATGCGGCAGAAGAAGCAGCTGAAGCGGATGGCGTCCACGCCCATGCGCCGGCGCGACTTTCTCTTCGCGCAGATCCTGGGGCGATTGGCCTTCATTGCGCTGGAGGTGCCGCCGGTGGTGCTGTTCGCCTGGCTGGCGTTCGGTGTGACGGTGCAGGGCAACGTGCTGGCGCTCGCGCTCATCGTGCTGCTGGGGGCGATGACGTTCGCGGGGCTGGGGCTGCTGGCGGCGGCGCGGGCGCGGACCATCGAAGGGCTGAGCGGCGCGCTGAACCTGGTGATGTTCCCCATGTTCGTGCTGTCGGGCGTGTTCTTTCCCGCCAGCCGCTTTCCCGACGCCGCGCAACCCTTTGTCCAGGCCCTGCCCCTGACGGCGCTGAACGACGCCCTGCGCGCCGTCTACAACGACGCGCTGCCGTTCACCGCCTACGCAGGCGAGCTGCTGATCCTGCTGGCGTGGATGGCCGGCGGCTTTCTGCTCAGCCTCCGCTGGTTCCGCTGGCAGTAGGATTCCGCGCATCCGCGAATTCCGCCCTCCTGCCGGAACGCCGTTCTCCCTCCCCCACGCCGTTTGTGGGGGAGGGTCGGGGAGGGGGGCGCTCCGCCCTCGCGCCGATGCGTCCGCTCTCGGCCGATCCCATCCGTATCGACCACCGGTATCGGCGCAGGCGGATATGGGAAACGGGGCGCCCTCCCTTCCGGAAGGCGCCCCGCCCATCATCCGGGCCAAAGAATCTGAACGCAGCGTTCGCGAAGAACGGAAGGAGTACGCAGAGAGCCCATCGTATTTTTCCTCTGCGAACTCTCTTTTCTACTCCGCGTACTCTGCGTTCAGATGGTTTCTCCGCTCTGCACAGGAGATCCGAGACGGCGGGATCAGTGGATGACCATCGGGCTGGAGATGGTGAGCGTGGCCGTCACGAGGGAGCGCGCGGGGCCGCAGCGCCCCTCCGTCACCACCACGTCGCCGCTCACCCAGTCGAAGTGGCCGGGGCGAATCACCCGCAGCTGGTAGACGCCGGGCGGGCCGTACGCCGCCAGCACCACCGTGCTGTCCGCCTGCACCACGTGGCGCAGGGAGTCGGAGCGGGTGCCGCTGGTCCAGGTGCCGCTGGCCTGCCGCGTCACCGACGTGCCGGACAGGCCGTCCACCACGTTCACCACCACCGCCGGGCCCACCTCGCCGGGACACACCACGGACGTGGCCGTATCCGAGCAGGCACCCAGGGCAAGGCACAGCAGGAGCGGCGCGAGCCGCGCGAAGAATTTCATCGTTCGGGGTAGAGCAAAGACGGGCAGGGCGATACGTTTAGGACCCGCCGCGGTACGCATCCGTTGGGCGGGCTGCCAGAACAACGCGCCAGGGCCGCGGGTCGTGACACGCCACGGCGCTTGCGGTGCGGGACCCGTGCTGTCACAATTTGCGCCCCCGGGCGTTCTCCAATCACTGCCGGGTCACGGGGCGCGTCCCCGCCCCGCAGCTTCCGATCCGCTCCCACGCGATGACCGACACACCGTGGCATCCACGCACGTGCAGCGCCTCCCGTCCGGGGAGGCCAAGGCACCGCCTGCGGGCGGTGGGCCCGTGAAGGCCCAGTCCAACGGGAGCACGGACTACGACGCGCTCTTTCGCGACGTGTATCCCTCGCTGTTCCGCTACCTGCATCGCCTTACGGGCGACAACGACGCGGCCGAGGACATCGCGCAGGAATCGTTCGTGCGCCTGCTGGGGCGCACCATGCCGGAGAACGAGGCGCGGCTGTGGCTGTTTACCGTGGCCACCAACCTGTTCCGCGACGGCGCCCGCACCTCGCGCCGCCGCGAACGCCTGTTGAGCGCCACGCCGTGGAAGCCGGCGCAGCTCCCCGCGCCCGACGAATCGCTGGAGCGCGACCGCAAGGTGGCCTCCGTGCGCAAGGCGCTGGAGCAGATCCCCGCCCGCGACCGGCAGATGCTGCTGATGCGCGAAGAGGGATTTCGATACGACGAGATCGCCCAGGTGGCCGCGGTGGCGCCGGGCTCCGTAGGCACACTCCTGGCCCGCGCTACGCGGCGGTTCCTGGCGGTGTATGATGTCCGACTGGAGGAGGGATGACACACCTCGGTGAAGGAACGCTGCAGGAATGGCTGGACGGCGAGCTGGCACCCGGCCCCCGGGCCGAGGCCGACGCCCACCTGGCCGCCTGCCGCGAATGTGCCGGCGAGCTCGCGGAGCTGCGCAGCCTGAACGCCCGCGCCTCGGCGCTCATGGGGATGGTGGATGCCGCGCCGCCCATGCTCGCCGCGCAGGCCCACTTTGCCCGGCACCGCCGGGGAAGCGGCGCCCTGGCGCACGCCCGGAGGGCACTGCCCCGCGCGGCGGTGCTGGTGCTGGCCGTGGCCGGCGCGGCCGCCGCTGCGGTGGTGCCCGGCTCGCCCGTGCGCGAGTGGGTGGAGCGCGTGACGGTGGAGGCCCGCGAACCGGCCCCCGCCCCCCCCGCGCCCGCCCCGGCGCCCGAGGTGGCGGAGGCGCCGGCCGTGGCGCCCAAGGCCGTTTCCATCCTTCCCGAGGCGGGCAAGGTGCAGGTGGCCGTCACGGGCTCGTCGCCCGAGCTGCGCGTGCGTGCCCGGCTGTCGGACGAGCCGCAGGCGCAGGTCACGGCCACGGGGGCCGCCGTCTCCGCGCGGTTCCGCACGGGGCCGGGGCGCATCGAGATCGTGGGCGCCGGGCCCGGCGAGGTGGTGGTGGACCTGCCCCGCGGCGCCGCGGCGGCGTTCGTGGAGGTGAACGGCCGCGTGGTGGCCGCCAAGGAGGGCAACACGCTGCGCTCGCTGGCCCCCCGCGTGGCCGGCAGCGCCGAGGAGCCCGTGTTCCGCGCCGGGAGCTGATCCCGTCCGGAACGCCCCCCGGACCGGATGCCGGTCCGGGGGGTAGAGCTGGTTCGTCCCCCGCCC
>DATING010001180.1:0-2644 GCA_035474555.1 Longimicrobium sp.
TTCTCCCTTCCCCCATGCAGTTTATGGGGGAAGGGCCGGGGATGGGGGGCGCTCCGCCCGCGCCGCGATCCAACCTCCCCGCCGAGGGCCCACTTCTCGCTCGTTCGCACTTTCGCACTTCTCGCTCGTCCGCACTCCCGACCTCCGATCCCATGACCCGCATCCTCGCCCTGCTGCTGCCCCTCGCCGCCTGCGCGCCGGCTGCCGCGCCCGCGCCGTCCGCATCGCCCACACGGTCTGCCGCCGTTGCCCCGGATGCCGGCATGGCGGGGCTGGAGACGGAGGTGCGGCGGATCATCCGCGCGGCCGCGGGCGACACGGCGGAGGTTGCCGTCGCGTTCATGGACCTGGGGAGCGGCGATTCGCTGCTGGTGGACGCGCACATGCGGATGCACGCGGCCAGCACCATGAAGGTGCCCGTGATGATGGAGCTCTTTCGCCGCGCGGGCGCTGGCGAGCTGCGCTTTGACGCGCCCATCGCCGTCCGCAACCAGTTCGTGAGCATCGCGGACGGCGGCACGTACCAGCTGAGCCCGAACGATGACGGCGATCAAAGGCTGTACGAGCGCATCGGCGGCGAGGTGCCCCTGCGCGAGCTGGTGGAGCGGATGATCACGCGCAGCAGCAACCTGGCGACCAACATCCTCATCGCCCAGGCGCGGCCGGAGCGTATCGCGCAGACGATGGAGCGCATCGGCGCGCGCGACATGCACGTGCTGCGCGGCGTGGAGGACCAGGCCGCGTACGACGCCGGGATGAACAACACCACGACGGCGTACGCGCTGATGCGGGTGATGCGCGCCGTGCAGGACCCCGCCGTGGTGGGCGCAGACGCCGCGCGGGAGATGCAGGCCATCCTGGGACGCCAGGAGTTCACGGAGATGATCCCCGCCGGGCTGCCGGCGGGGACGCGCGTGGCCAACAAGACGGGCAACATCACGCGCATCGCCCACGACGCCGCGATCGTCTATCCTCCCGGCCGCGCGCCGTACGTGCTGGTGGTGCTCACCCGCGGCTTCAGGGACGAGAAGGTCGCGGCGGGCGTGGGCCGCGACGTCTCCCGCACGGTGTGGCGGCACGTGGCGCGGTGAGGGTCATCTGCCGGCGTAAACGAGGAATTCAGCCGTCGGAGAGAGGTCGCCGAGTTCCGTCCTGAGCGGATGAATCCGCCGCTGGGACAGCCATAAGCCCCGTCTCGGCTCGCTGCGCTCGCCGAACGGGGCTTCACCTGCTCCGGGACGCGAGATCCGCCGGTCCACCTTGCCCGGGCGAGACGGTCGCCACCGGTTACGGCAGGCCGCGGTGCAGTCCACGCAGGTGGACTTCGTGTAGTTGTTGCGGCGAATTCATTCGCTCGGACGGCTCTCTGCTCATGGGCCCTCGCGCCCCATCCCACACCCCAGCCGACACCGCGTACAATCTTTGCACCAGCTTTCCGCCAACGCTGCGACGGCCCCGGGTGTCCCTGGAGTAGACGGCGTACGGCGCGCCGGTGGCAGCAGAGAAGGAAAGTTCATCCCGTGTTCCTGAGCAGAGATCGCGTGATTCGCACGTTGCGTTATGCGGCCGTGGCGCTCGCCGCCGGGGCCCTGTCGTCCGTTCCTGCCCGCGCGCAGGACTCCCTGCAGGTGCTCACGCTGGAGCAGGCGGTGCAGATGAGCCTGTCCGCCGACCCGCGCGTGGTCGCGGCCGAAAGCGGCATCTCCAGCGCCCAGGCCTCGCTGCTGCAGGCCCGCGGCGCGTTCCTGCCCACGCTCAACGTGAGCTCCACGTACGGCAACAGCAGCAACGAGCGGCTGGACCCCAACAGCGGCAACCGTGTGAGCGAGAACTACACGGCCAACACGCAGCTGGGCTACGAGATCTTTTCCGGCGGCCGCCGGCCCGCCGAGCGCCGCGCCGCCCGCGCGCAGGTGGACGCCGCCACGGCCGGCCTGCGCAGCGAGCGCTACACGGCCGTGCTCGCCACCACCGAGGCCTTCTACGCCGCCGCCGCCGCCGAGGAGGTGCTGGCCGCCTCCAACCAGCGGCTGGTGCGCGCCAACCAGCAGCTCAGCTTCGCGCGGACGCGGCTGGAGGTGGGGACCGCCACGCGCTCGGACGTGCTGCGCGCGGAGCTGGAGGTGGGCAACGCGCGCGTGGCCGTGATCGACGCGGAGACGGCCGTGCGCACGTCGCGGCTGCAGCTGGGGCAGCGCGTGGGCGTGGGCACGGCCGTCCGCCCCGCGCCCACGGTCCTGCCGACGACGGCGCCCGCGCTCCCCGCGCCGGAGCGGCTGGCCGTGCTGGCCGTGGAGCGCTCGCCTGCGGTGCTGGCCGCCGAGGCGGACGTGCGCGCCAGCCAGGCCGCCACGCGCGCCTCGTACTCCACCTACGTGCCCTCCCTGCGCGCCACGGCGGGCTACGACTGGTTCTCGTTCGAGTTCCCGCCCTCCGAGCGCAGCTGGAGCCTGCGGCTCACGGCGTCGCTCCCCGTGTTCAACGGGTTCCAGCGCGAGGCCACCGTCAGCCGCGCCCGCGCCGCCCAGCGCACCGCCGAGGCCGCCGCTCGCGACGCCGCCGTGACGGCCCGCACCGAGGCCTCCACCGCCGCCGAGGAGGTGCGCGCCGCCGGGGAGCGCGCCGCCATCACGGGGCGGGCCGT
>DATING010001181.1:0-5896 GCA_035474555.1 Longimicrobium sp.
CCATCAATCGACCGAAACATACGCCACACCCCATCTTGAAGGTTCTTCTCCTCGACGCGGACCGGAGTCTCGGTCGAACGCTCGAACCGGAGTTGGACGACGCGGAGCTTTTTTCCGCACAGTCCCTCTCCGAGGGCCTGCGCATGATCGCGTCCGGGACCTGGGACCTCATCCTGCTGGACGCCGACTTCTCCGGCGCCGGGCTGGAGATCCTGGGGCGGCTGCACGAGGACGGCGGGATGGCGCCCGTGGTGCTGCTCACGGCGCGGCCCACCATGGACCTGGCCATGGAAGCCATTCGCCAGGGCGCCCACGACGTGCTCCCCAAGCCGCTCCCCCGCGGCCGCGTGCGCGAGATCCTGCTGGGCGTGGAGGAGATCAAGCGCCTGCGCCCCCTGCCCGAAGCCGGCGGGGACGACGGCGCCATCGTGGGCGCCAGCCCGCAGATGATGGGCGTCTTCAAGTCCATCGCCCGCGCGGCCACGAGCGACGCCACCGTGCTGGTGCTGGGGGAGAGCGGCACGGGCAAGGAGATGGTGGCGCGGGTGCTCCACTCGCGCTCCAAGCGCTCGCGGGGCCCGTTCGTGGCCATCAACTGCGCCGCCATCCCCGAGAACCTGCTGGAAAGCGAGCTCTTCGGGCACGAGAAGGGCGCGTTCACGGGCGCCATCGGCCGGCGCATCGGCCGGTTCGAGCGGGCGCACGGGGGCACGCTGTTCCTGGACGAGATCGGCGACATGTCCATGGCGCTGCAGAGCAAGATCCTGCGCGCCATTCAGGAGCGCGAGGTGGAGCGCGTAGGCGGCGGCAACCCCGTCTCCATCGACGTGCGCATCGTGGCGGCCACCAACCGCGACCTGCAGCAGGCCGTGCGCGACGGGCGCTTTCGCGAGGACCTGTACTACCGCCTGGCCGTTGTGACGGTGATGCTGCCGCCCCTGCGCGAGCGCGGAAGCGACCTGGACCTGCTCTCGGTCCACTTCATCGCGCACTACGCGCGCGAGCACGGCCGCCCCGTGCGCGCCGTGGCCGAGGAGGTGTTCAACGTGCTGCACCGCCATCCCTGGCCCGGCAACGTGCGCCAGCTGCGCAACGCCGCCGAGCGCGCCGTGGTCATGGCCGATGGCGAGATCCTTCTCCCGCAGCACCTGCCGCTGGACATCCTGAACCCGCCCGAGGCTGCGCAGGCCAACGGCACCCCGGGGCCCGCCGAGCCCCCGCTGGTGACGCTGGAAGAGATGGAGAAGCGGATGATCCGGCGCGCCCTGCGCGAGACGTCCAACAACGTCACCGTGGCCGCCGAGCGCCTGGGAATCCACCGCAACACCCTGCGGCGCAAGATCACGGACTACGGCATTGAACAGAGCTGATACAGGAGTGGCAAGCGGTTTGCAATTTCCGCGTGCACTCCGTTCACCGTGACGATGCAGCGCCTGACTGCACCGTTCACGTGCACACCGCACACATCCAGTGCGGCGCATGAAGGGCCCCGATCGGACCAGATGTTTGTTTCCTGGGCTGCAACGTGTTAAGTTGCAGTCGCTTGCCGTGTAGTCGCCCCCGTAGGCCACCCGCGGTACGCTCCGTGCTCAGCGTGCGGCATCCCCTCTTTTAAACACCCCGGAGGACTTGAATGACCCTCGCCATCCGCAGGTCCGCACTTTCGCTCGCGCTGTTGCTTTCGGTACTCAGTACGGGCTGCTCCGACGGGGCCCAGACGCCCCTGTCGGCGGAGCCCACGGGCCCGTCGCTCAGCACGAGCGACATGCAGCCCCTGGCCCGGTTCAACAAGAAGCCACAGGTGACGATCGCCTGGGCCAAGAAGTGGATTGGCCCCGAGGGCGGGCGCCTGGACTTCATGGGATTCGCCATCGAAGTCCCCGCGGGCGCGGTGGACAAGGTGACGATGTTCTCCATCCGCCTGCCCGTGGACCCCAGCGGCAGCGAGCACGTGCTGGCGGAGTTCGGGCCGCACGCGGTGCCGTTCGCGCGCCCCGTGTTCATCGAGCTGCCCTACCGCGGCACGACCATCGAGGGAACGGCCGCGCCGACGATCGTTTGGTGGAACGAAGGCTGGACGAACGTGGGGGCTTCCCTCACGGGCGACGGGCTGCGCCTGCGCACAGCAACGGACCATTTCTCCACCTACGCGACCCTCGACGCGCGTGGTGGCGGCGTTCTCGTCACGTCCGGGGGCTGACCGCCTACCAGCGTTATCTCTTTGCTTCGTTTTGACCCGACCGTTGAAGCGCTCCTGCACCTGGTCCCCGATGTGGACGAACTGGAGCTGCTTCGCCTTGAGCTGATTCGCGACGCGGTGCCGGACCCGGGATGGACCTGGTCCAGTACCAGCGATGTTTCCACGGTCGACAAGCGCATTCTGTCTGCCGAGGACGTGGAGCGTGCCCTGACCAAGGCGCACGAGCTGATGGTGGAGTACGCCGCGTTCCTGCACGAGGGCCTGCGTCCCGTGTTCCGCAGCTACTTCGCGGGGGACAAGGATGGGGCGTCACGGCACCTGATCGCCCTGGGCGAGCGGCACGAGGCGTCCGGACGGGCAAACGGGGCGCGGCAGTGCTACCACGCGGGGTTCCAACTGGCCCTGCCCCTTCCTGACAAGGCCGCCCAGATCCTGGCGCTGCGGCGGCTGGGCCGCGTGGCCCTGGCCCTGGGCGACTTCAAGGACGCCACTGCTTTTTACGAGCGCAGCGCCGAGCTCGCGCACGATTCCCAGGACCTGCCAGGCGAGATCATCGCCCGGACGGGCGCGGGCAACGTGAGCATGTACCAGGGGCGATGGGCCGCCGGGGAGGAAGCCTACCTCACCGCGTTGAGCCTGGCCGAGGAATCTGACGAGCTTCGCCTGGAGCGCGGGCAGCTCTACAACAACCTCGGCAACCTGCACACGCGTTGGGGCAGGTTGGAAAGCTCGGAGGAGTGGCACGCGAAGGCGCGCGTGCTGTGGGACGGGGTAGATTCACCGGTGGACGAAGCGGTCTGGTACCTCAATTTGGGCCACCTTCGCGAGGCCCAAGACCGGCTGCCGGAAGCGCGTGAAGCCTACGAATCGGGCATCCGGCTTCCGATCCCTTCGAGCATCAAAGCCCCGATCGCGGTGGACCTGGCCGAGGCGTGCTTGCGCGATGGGTTCGTAAGCCAGGCGGAGGAGGCCGCGAAGCTGGCAGAGGAACACGCGATCGCATCCAGCTCTCCGCACACAATGGGGTACCTGTACCGCAGCCTGGGCAACCTAGCCCGCGCGCGCGGGCAGGAGGACGGCTTCACCTTCTTTGAGAAGGCGCTGGAGATCGCCCGCGAAAAGGGATATCCAGCCCTGGAAGCCGACACGTTGGCGAACTACGCCGACCTGCGGCGAAAGGCCGGCGGGGTCGAAGAAGCGGAGGCCTACTTGGAGCGTGCCCGCGAGCTGTTCATCCAGATGGGCTCCGTGCAAAGCGTCGCCGACGTAGAGCGTGCGCTTTCCGAGATCCGGGCCGGGCGCCCAGCGCTGGTAGGGACCCCGGACGTGCCCCTCGCGGCCGCGGCCGACTGAGCGGCGGCCGCGTCCTTTTGCGTCCGGACGGCAGGCGAACGGCGGGGCTCCCCAGGCGGGAGCCCCGCCGTTTTTCGAGCCCCATCCACCGGCCCGAACATTGCCCCTCCCCTGACGGTACAAGGCTCCCGGACCGTCGCTCGCCGGACCCGGGCGAGGAGCTCGAAACGCACACCAGGCAATCCCTTGAGCCGCAGGCCCCTCTTCCCCGCTTTCCATCCCCGGACGCTGGCCGTGCTGGCCGTGCTGGGGACCGCCGCCGTACCGGCGGCGGCGCAGGGAGGGGAGCGCCCGGCGGGCACGGATTCCGTTCCGCCGCTGGACGTGGTGCTGGTGCGGGAGACGGCGTGCCGCGAGGGCGCCGTGGTGTCGGAGATCTTCGTGGACAACGGGTCCGTGTTCGAGGTGGGGAGCGAGGACCTCGACGCGCGCTTCAACTGGGCGTACCGCGCCGCCAACCGCATGCACGTGCGCACGCGCGAGGCCGTCATCCGCCGCGAGCTGCTGTTCAAGGCGGGCGACTGCTACGTGCCGGCCCTGCTGCAGGACAGCGAGCGCCTGCTGCGCAGCCTGCCCTTCATCGCCGACGCGGACGTATTCGCCGTTCCGCAGCCGGACGGCAGCTACCACGTGGTGGTGGAGACGCGCGACGACTGGTCCATGCGGCTGGAGCCGCAGTGGGACAACGACGACGGCGGGATGGCCCTGACGGGGGTGGAGCTGCGCGAGGACAACCTGTTCGGCAGCGGCCAGCACGTGTCCGCGTACTACAAGGAGTACCAGGGCGAGCGCGTCTACGGCGCCCAGGTGGGCACGCGGCAGCTGCTGGGTACGGTGCTGGACGCGGAGCTGGGCGTGGCCCGGACCCCCGTGGGCGTGTCCGTGATCCAGCGGCTGTCGTATCCCTTTCGCGGCGAGAACGGCCGCTGGGCGTTCCGGCAGCAGATCGAGCACCTGGAGCGCAACTTCGAGTTCTTCGTGCCGCGCGAGGATGGGCCGGGGGTGCAGCGCCGCTTCTTTGCCGAGCGGCGCCGCTCGTTCGACGTGGGCTCGGTCATGCGGCTGGGCCGGCGCGGCAACCTGACGCTCTTTGGCGTGGCCCTGGCAGGGGAGTGGACGGAGTACCCGCGCGACTACCTGTCCACGGACGGCGGCGGCGACACGCCCATGACGCAGCAGGCGCCCAGCGACCCCGACATCCCCCTGGTGACGGGGCTGGACACCCTTTCCAGCGTGCGGGTGGTGTTCCTGGCCGGACAGCGCAACGTGTACTTCCAGCGGCGCCGCGCCCTGGACGCCGTGCGCGGCACGGAAGACGTGCGGCTGGGCGTGGAGGCCGAGGTCGCCGTCGGCCGCAGCCTGTCCGCCTTCAGCGACGACGACGACCTGATGCTGGACGTGGGCTTCTCCTTTGCGGGGGCGCCCGTGCGCAGCGTGGTGGCGGGGGTGCGCGCCACGGCCAGCGGGCGGCGGGACTTTGGCGCGGAGGCGGGCTCGTTCGAGTGGCGCAGCGTGTTCGGGCAGGCGGACGGGTGGGCGTACTGGCGGCCGTCGGACGCGTCGCGGCACACCTTCGTGGTGGCGGGATCGATGGTGGGCGGATGGCGGACCACGGTGCCCTTTCAGCTCACGCTGGGGAACCGCGCGGGGCTGCGGGGCTTTCCCACGCACGCGTATCCCGGCGAGCGGCGGATGGTGGCCACGCTGGAGCACCGCATGTACCTGGGATGGCCGTATCCGCGCCTGTTCGACCTGGGGACGGCGGCGTTCGTGGACGTGGGCAAGATCTGGGAGGGCGGCGATACGTACGGCGAAACGTCGCCGTGGGCCACCAGCCTGGGCGCGGGGCTGCGGCTGGCGTTCCCCCCGGGGTCGCGGCGCACGTACCGGCTGGACATCGCCGTGCCCGTGACGAAGGGCTACTCCGCGCGGGACGTGGTCTTCACCTTTGGCGTGGGCCAGGCCATCGGCCGCGACCAGGGCGACGACCGGCAGCTCCGCCGCAGCAGCCGTCGCGCGGTCTCCGCGTCGCTCTTCAACTTCCCGAACTGATGGACGGAAGTGCGTGAGTGCGTGAGTGCGTGAGTGCGTGAGTGCGAAAGTGCGAAAGTGCGAAAGTGCGAAAGTGCGGATCGGCCCTTCTCCGGTGACGGGGGAGGGCTGATTTCGTTGAGCGAGGCGGGCTTCCCGCGGCGCCCCCACCCGCTCGTTCCTCGCGACCTCCCCCAAAACCTCTGGGGGAGGTGAGATGGATCGTGCCCATCCGCGGAGACCGTGCACCGGCGGAGAGCCCCCTCCCCCCGGCCCCCTCCCCCGCTTCGCGGGCAGGAGGGGGAGAACTTC
>DATING010001182.1:0-2638 GCA_035474555.1 Longimicrobium sp.
TGGAACGGAGGATCATTGCGGCAGATGGATCAAGGAAGCACCGCGCGCAGCCAGTCCCGCGCGGCGGCGTGGATGCCGGGCGACTCGCTCTCGCGCGGCCCGGCGACGTTGAGGGTGCGGATGCCGTGCTCGCGCAGCCAGCGATGAAAGTGGCCCGCGTCCGGCGGCGCGTCCAGCCGCCACCGGTACACGGGCCGTCCCAGCCGCCGCGCGGTCGCCCGCGTACGCTCCGTCCCCAGGCTCTCGGCGGCGGTGGCGAGCAGCACGGTGCCGTCGGAATCGCGCACATTCCACGCGGTGCGCTCGGCGGGATCGGCGGAGGGCGTCTCGCGCAGCGGATAGCGCGGGTGGATGGGCCCGTCCTCCGCCCACCGCCCCGCCGGGCACCAGCCGCCGCACGGCAGGTTGCGCTCCAGCGCCACGTCCAGCGCCGCGCGGTCCACGCCCGTCTGCCCGCCGGAGACGACCGCGGCGAGCTTCGCCGATCCCTCCACCCTATCCTCCCGGTTCCGTGCGACCCGGACAACCTGCGCCGCCGGACGCTTCGCCGCAAACACGTGTGTCGAGCGCGGCGTTCGACTGCCCCTTACGGCCGGGCTTCCGCCGGCGCGCGTGCCCGGAATTTCGGGAGCCGGCACTGGGCCCGATCACGTGACCATTGCGACCCGCCGAAATAAAAATCATCATTGGCACGCGACCCAAGTACCAAAAAATGTGCAGTGCGCGTCATCCCGTGGAGCCCGCGTGCCGAAACCGCCTGGCCGCCCGGCCGGGGACGGATGGTGGCGCGGGTGATGGATCGCATCGCGGGAGGGATCGCATGTGGAGAAAGGTCCTGGGAACGGGCGGGGCGCGGGCGTTCAGGACAGCCGCCCTGCTGGCCTCCACCGCCATCACGGCGCGGGTGCTGGGGCCGGAGGAACGGGGCACCTACGTGGCGGCCGTGGCGTGGGTGTCGCTCTTCGCCATCGCGGGGCACCTGAGCCTGTCGGAGGCGGCGGTGTACCAGGGCGGGGGCCCGGCCCGGACCGTCCAGGCCGGGCCCATCGCGGCGACGCTGCTGGCCCTGGTGGCGGGGCTCACGCTGCTGGGGTGGTGCGTGGCGCTGGCGGCATACGCGGTTTCGGGAGGGGCGTGGTTCCGGAGCATGCACCCGGTGGTCCTGGCCCTGGCGTTCCTTCAGCTGCCCCTGCTGATCTGGATGGAGGCGGGCGTGGCGGTGTTCCTTCTCCTGGACGCGCTCCCCGCCGCGAACCGGGCAAAGGTCGCGGGCGGGTGCGTGAACGTCGCCGCCACCTTTCTGCTGGTGGCCGTGTGGGGGGGCGGGATCCTCGGGGCGCTCGCGGCGCTGCTGCTGGGCCAGCTGACGGTCGTGGGAGCGGAGCTGGCCGTCGTGCGGCGGCACCTGGTGAACGTGCGGCCCTCGTGGACCCTGGCGCGGTCGCTGATGCGCGCGGGGGTGCGCCTGCACCCCAGCGCCGCGGCGACGGCCCTGACGCTGGTGGTCCCCGTGCTGCTGCTGGGCTACTTTCACCCCGGCGCCGAGGTGGGATACTACCAGCTGGCGCAGCAGTTCGTGAACGGCATGCAGCTGCTGGCGACCTCGGCGGGGCTGGTGGCCTACACCCTGGTGGCGGACGTGGGGCCGGACCGCGCCTGGCCCCGGCACCGCGTGCTCGTGGTCCAGGCGGTCTTCCTTTCCGCCGTGGCCGCCGCGGCGGCGGCCGTTGCCGCGCCCGCCCTGGTGCACCTGGTGGCGGGACCGTCGTTTCTCCCCGCCGTCCCCGTGTTCCAGGCCATGCTGCTGGCCGTTCCGGGGATGACGTTCGCGGCGGTGATGGCGCCGCAGTGGGTGGGCCGCGGGCTCTTCGCACCCCTGGGCGCGCTGACGCTGGCCGTGAGCATCATCGGCGTGGGCGCGGCATGGCGGGGCATTCTCTCGCACGGCGTGGCCGGCGCGGCGTGGGCCTTCGTGCTCGCCTCCGGAGTGGGCGCCGTGGTGAACGGGGCCATGGTGATGTGGGTGCGGCGCGCCAGCCGGACCGCGGTTCCCGGGGGCGGCCGGCCCGGCAGCCCCGTCCTGGCGAACGACTCCGCGGCGTGAGGCGGATTCCTGCTTGGACGTGCCCGGGCTTCGCCGCCGGTCAGGCGGTGCGGGCGAAGCGGGTCGGGTTGTGCACCTGCATCCCGAGGTCCGCGCGCTGGTGGACGAGATGCCGTCCACGGGATAGCTCGCCCACCCGGAAGCGGCGTCTCAGCGGGAGAGGGACCACTACCTCCCAGCGCCGCCAAGGTGCGCAGGGAGATGGGGCGCTACCTGACGAGCGCGGGCGCGGCGACCGAAACCGCTGCGTGATCCAACCTGTCCCACGAACAGTGCCACCCGGCAGGAGCGGGGGAAGAGCCGCAGCAGAGCGCAAACCGCTGCTGCGGCTTTGCTTACGACACCCGGACAAGTGCAGGTCCGGCCTGCCGCTTACCTCACGCGCAGGACGCGCAGGAAAAGAAAAAAGCGCGGAGAAAGGCCCCGCATCCTCCCCGTGATCCCGCTTGTCCGGAGCGGGCACCGATCACCAGGACGCGGCACGAGGGACGCGCCGCGCACGGTCCCCAGGCGGCGAAGGGGCCGGACGCCGGC
>DATING010001183.1:0-3307 GCA_035474555.1 Longimicrobium sp.
GGCGTACGGCGGCGCGGCGGCCGTCGCGTGGAGCCGGGTGTACGAAGACAAGCACTGGGCGAGCGACGTGACAGCCGGCGCGATCATCGGCATCGTGGCCGGGCGCGGCACCGTGCGGCTGCTGCACCGCGGCGGCGAGCCGGCGACCGTGGCCATCGCGCCGTCCGGCATCGCCATCCGCATCCCCGTGCGCTGAACGAGAGGACGAGTCATCTGATGATCGACGGAATCGACATCCGCCCCGCCACGCCGGCGGACCTGGACGAGGTGACGGAGCTGCTCGCCGCGCAGCTCGCCGAGCACGACATCCCCATCGAGCGCACGGACCTGGAGTTCGCGGCGGACGGCATCCTGCGCGTCGCCGACCGCGGGTTCATGCTGCTGGCGCTGCGGGACGGCACGGCGGTGGGCGTGGCGTGCGTGTCGTTCTCGTGGACGGTAGAGCGCGGCGGGATGGTGGCGTGGCTGGACGAGCTGTACATCGTCCCCGCCCTGCGCGAGCACGGCATCGGCAATGAGCTGCTGGCGCGGGTGATCGCCCGGGCAGGCGCGGAGGCATGCCGGACGGTGGAGCTGGAGGTGGAGACGAGCCACGCCCGCGCCGAGCACCTGTACCGCCGCCACGGCTTCACCGACATGCCCCGCCGCCGCTGGACCCGCCCGTTGCCCTGACCGCGTGATCCGGTGTCGAGACGAACGAAAGGGCCCGCCGTGCGTGACGGCGGGCCCTTTTCTGCATCCTGCAGGCGACGTCCTACGGGAGGACGATGGGCGAGGTCGGGCAGCAGCGGCAGACGCCGGTGGAGCTGACGATGAACCCGCCCGTCGGGCACATGTAGTCGCAGGCGGCCATCGGGGCACAGCGGCCGGTGCCAGCGACGGCCGCGGTGGGCGAAGCCAGCGCCTGGGTGCCCCCGAATCCCAGCGCCCCGATGACCGGAGCGGCGAGCAGGACGGTGCGCCAGCGGCGAGCAACGTTTGTCATTTCTGCCTCCTTGGTGCCAGTGTGGTCCACCCGTCTCGTCTCCAGTCCCTGCCGGAGACGAGCCACGCCGCACGGCGCGAGGGCGGAACGCGTAGCTCCAGTATAGAGCGCACTATCTGCATCCGTCAATTTATGAGAGCAAAGATAGAACCTCCCCGGCACGGTTCCGGGTTCTTCGTCGATTTGGCTGCCGGTAAGCAGAAGCAGAATGGACACCGGCCCGAGACGCCGATCGTCTCGGGCTCGCGATGGACCTCGCGGCGAGCGCGCCCTTGTTCGCGGGGGTGCTGGCTCGCGGGCGGCAGCCCTCGGTCGGACGACCGGGCGCGAGATCCACGTCTCCGTTACTGTCCCGCGTTCTCGCCCAGGGTGACGAGAAGCTCGTCCAGCTGATCGAACGTCTCGTGCATTGCATCGGCTGCCCCGGTGCCGGCAGCGTCGAGCGCTTCCTTCGAGGGATAGCTCTCGTGCAGGACCACCCGCGTCTTGCCGCCCTCTTCCTCAAAGGTCACCGTGGTGACGGGCCCGCCCTCGCCGCCTTCTTCATTGGTCCACGCGAGGCGCGAATACGGCATCACTTCGACATACGTGCCGAAAAACGCGAAAGGCTCGGGGTCGTGGTCGAATACCAACCGGTACTTGCCTCCGACACGAGCATCCACTTCGCAGGACAGCAGGGTCATTCCCATCGACCTGGGCACCCACCAGCGCCTGAGCAGCTCGGCCCTGGTAAATGCCTCGAACACGATGCGCGCCGGGCCGTTGATGGTCCGCGTGACAACCACCTCGCGGTCCGACGTCCGTTCCACCGTGGTGCGGTTCTCCACGGGGTCGGGCCTGCTTTCGATTCCTGCGTTCATCGCTCTTCTTTCTCTTTTCGTGTGAGCTCCTCGACAACCCTGTCCAGCTCGTCGAAGCGTTCGTCCCAGCGCTGGCGGTACCTCTCGAGCCATGCCGTCTCTTCCTCCAATCGGCGCGAGCCCAGCTGGCACATCCGCACGCGCCCGATCTTCTTCGTGGTGACGAGCCCCGCCTGCTCCAGGACGCCCACGTGCTTCTTCATGCCCGTGAGCGTCATGTGGAACTTCTCGGCAAGGTCCGTGATCGAAGCGTCGGCTCGTCCGAGCTGCTCCAGAACGCCGCGCCGCGTGGGGTCGGAGAGCGCGGCGAACGAAGTATCGAGTCGGGTCGTCACATACTGAACCATATGGTGCAGTATCTAACGCAAGCGTTCGCGGCATGCAAGGGGTGGCCGCGAAGAACGATGCGTCCTGCGATCTCCGCCAGGGGGCATCCGTGACCGGTCAGCCCCCCCATCGCTACCTCTACCGCGGCGACGTCCCTGCCGAACGGCCGCATCGGCGTGTGCCTTCCCAGGCGAACCGCAACTCAATCCCCGATGAACCTTTTCGGCAGTTTGCGGGCGGGGACGGGCGCGGATTACTTTTCCGGGCCGGCAGCACGCATCCAACCCGACGACGAGCCCCATCCATGCCCATATATCCGCTCAAGCAGGTGGACCCCGCGGCCGCGGCCACGGCGCTGTACGACGAGTGGCTGGACGAGATCCGCACGCAGCTGGAGGCCGGCGAGGACCGCTGGGAGCTGTGCCGCCGCACCCTGACGGGCCTCTTCTATCCGCACCACGCGGACGCGAATCCGACGAATCTGCCCCTCGCCGCGCAGGCGGCGCTCGCGCAGATGGACGCGCGCAACGTGACGCTGGAGCCGGAATACTACGCCGAGGTGGACGAGGCCAAGTTCTACGAGCGCAAGCCGCTGCTGTGGATGTGGCAGATGTTCGACCGCAGCCCGCTGGGCGGCAACGTGCACGTGGGCGTGCGGTTCCGGCGCACGCTGGCGCCGTTCATCTTTGCCCGCGTGGGCCGCAACTTCAAGGCGTTCCACTTCGTGGAGTTCAGCTACGGCTACAACCTGGAGGTGGGCGACGACGTGGTGGTGCACCGCAACGTGCTGCTCGACGACCGCGGCGGCATCGTGCTGGGCAACGGCGTAAGCATCAGCGACTACGCCAACATCTACTCGCACACGCACTCCATCGTCGACCAGCGCGACGTCAGCAACCTCAAGACCGTCATCGGCGACGGCGTGCGCATTACTTACCACGCCACCGTGCTGGCCGGCACCCACGTGGGCGACAACGCCATGGTGGGCGCCATGGCGCTGGCCACCAAGGACGTGCGCCCGTACCACGTGAACGTCGGCATCCCCGCCAAGTCCGTCCGCGTGAAGCCCAACGCCCCGCCCGAGGCATACAAGCTCACGCTGAGGAAGCCGGGCGAGGCGCCGTCCACGGGCGAC
>DATING010001184.1:0-2883 GCA_035474555.1 Longimicrobium sp.
CCGGCAATGCGGCATCCAGCCCCTTCGCACGTCCCGGCGCCTGGCGGACTACAAGCGATACGCCGTCTGCACCAGGCGCTTCTCTTCCTCGCCCTCGATGAGCGCCTCCACCTCCACGTACGCCTCCAACCCGCTGCCCAGCAGCTTTTCGCGGAACAGCTGGTCCAGCTGAAAGATGCCGGCGGAGTTGGTCATCTCCACGCGGATGCGCACGGGCTTGGTCTCGCCGCTCTCGATGTGCACGGCCTCGATGGCCGCCGCGGAGATGGAGTGGATGCTCATGGTCCCCTCGATCCCCATGCTGATGCGCGACCGGCCCTTGGCCATGTCCAGCGCGTCCGCCACCCGCACGATGCCCGCCTCCAGCGTCATGGGCTTGCCGCCGCTGCGGTGGCCGATGATGGCGTGCAGCACCTCGCTGCGCAGGATGGTGGCCTGCCCGCGCGGGTAGATGCCCTCCAGCAGCTCGCGGATGATGGGCTGCGCCACGAACAGCGAGAACTCCTCGTGGTCCTTGCGGTGGATGCTCATCCCCACGTCGTGCAGCAGCGCGGCCAGCACGACCACCACCTCGGCGTCGTCGATGCCCATCCCGTAGTTGATCACCACCGACGGCTCCACGCCGTGCTCCGTGAGCACGCGCAGCAGCTTGGTGGCGATGTTCATCACGATCTTTACGTGCACGGGGCCGTGGTCCGTCATCCCCAGCCGCTCCACCGCGTTCACGTTGGCGGCCAGCCACAGCGCGTACAATTCCTCGTCCGCGTTGATGCGGGCGATGATCTGCTCCACCTTGGGGTTGCCGCGCGTGGGCACGTTGAGCCCCAGGCGGTGGCTGAACCGCTCTTCTACCGTCCGTCCAAAGGTGGCGCGTACGTCCACCTCACCGATCACGTCCGTCATGTCTTCCTGGTTCGTTGGTGTATCTCGTTGATACCCCGGTGTTTTACGCAGGGTCGGTGCCCGCCGGCGTGGCACGGCGCCGCCGGTCCGTCCATCAGTGGCCCAGCAGGAACGCCAGGACGATCTCCAGCACGATCAGCGCGACGATGGAGGCCTCCAGGAACTCGGCGCGGGTGGCCACGGCCTCGTCGTACAGCGCCGTGTACGTTTCGCGGATGAGGGACAGCTTGCGGTCGATGGAGGCCGCCAGCACGGGAACGCGAAAGAGCTCCAGCGCGGAGGTGTAGATGCGCGCCAGGTACACGTCTTCGGTGACCTTGAGGGCGTTGTCCACCTTTTCCGTGATCTCCGTGACCTCCGCCACCAGGGCGCGCATGTCGTTGGCCGCGCGCGAGTAGCGGTTGCGGAACAGGGCCCCGCGCCCGCCCTGCACCGCCGCGGCCCGGTCGTACACGCGCGGCACCTCCTCGTCCAGCAGCGCGTCGTACACCCGCAGGGCGAGGAGCTGGGCGTTGGCCACCTCCAGCACGTCCGCCACGTCGTCGTCCCCCGACGGCTCCAGCACGAACGCGCGCTCCCAGGTGAGCACCACCAGGTCGTCCGTGTAGTAGGCGTGCGAGTAGCGCAGCACCTCCGCGCGCGCCGCGGGCGACAGGGCGCGCGACTCCCCCGTCAGCAGTGGCACCAGGTCCACCGCGTCCGCGAACGGGCCGTCCGGCGCATCCACCTCGCGCACGGTGACGACGGCGTAGTCCTCTTCCGTGCGGACGGCGGCGGGATCTTCCATGGCGGACGCCAGGCCGGCCAGCAGCGCCTCCAGCCGCTCGCGCCAGAACGGGAGCGCCGCGGCCTCGCGCTCCGCCTCGCGGGCAAAGGTCTCGAACTCCGCCCAGGGCATGGGCCGCGGCATCTCCACGTCCAGCGAGAGCGACAGCACGCCAAAGCCGTGGATGCGCGCCGACGCCCGCACGGCGCAGCGCGCGCCCAGCAGGTCCAGCGCGGGCGCCAGCAGGTCCGTGACCACGGGCGGATCGGCGAAGGCGATGGCCTTGGGGAGCACCCGCGACAGCCGGATGCGCGCCACGGGGCCCGTGCCCGCCAGCAGCGTCTCCACCTTCACTAGGTCGATGGATTCCGCCACGTCGTAGATGCGCATCACCTCCACCGTCGCGCGGCGGACGAGGGGCGCGCCCCCTGGATGCATCGTCTCCGTCATCCGTCCCTCCCCTCCGTTGCCCTGCCCGTCTGCGCCGCCAGGAACCGCGCCGCCTCGCGCTCCGCCCAGAACCGCGGCCGGTGCGGCGGCCCGGCGATGAAGC
Organism: Longimicrobium sp.; assembly: GCA_035474555.1. Classification (GTDB taxonomy): domain Bacteria; phylum Gemmatimonadota; class Gemmatimonadetes; order Longimicrobiales; family Longimicrobiaceae; genus Longimicrobium. The sequence continues at coordinate 2,223 of DATING010001184.1, forward strand.
CCACGTGCCCGCCGTGCGGCACGAACGCCTTCGTGAGATGCGGATTGCCGTCGATGGCCGCGTGCGGGAGCGCGGCGTCGTCCACGAAGGGATCGTCCAGCGCCTGCACGAGCAGCGCGGGGACGCGGATGGCGTGCAGGAACCGCGCGGAGCTGGAGGTGGTGTAGTAGTCCTCCGCGTCGCGAAAGCCGTGCAGCCGCGCCGTGAGCGCATCGTCGAACTCGCGGAACGAGCGCGCCTTCGTGATGCGCGCGGCGTCCAGCTCCGGGCTGGGCAGTCTGCCGCCCGTCAGCGCCTGCTTTTGCCGGTACTTGCCGACCAGCCGGCCGACGAAGTGCCGCGTGTAGGCGCGGCCCATGAACGAGCTCCACAGCTTGTCCGCCCCGCGCCCCAGGTCGAACGGGACGGAGACGGCCACGGCGGCGCGAATGGCGGATGCGTCTCCGCGCTCGCCCAGGTACTTGAGCAGCTGGTTGGCGCCGAGCGAAAAGCCGATGCCCAGCAGCGGGGCGGATGGATACCGGTCCGCGAGCCGCCCCAGCAGGAACGCGAGGTCGTCCGTGTCGCCGGCGTGGTAGAAGCGCGCCGTGCGGTTCATCTCGCCGCTGCACGCGCGAAAGTTCATGGCCACGGCGCGGATGCCGTAGCCCGCCAGCGCGCG
>DATING010001185.1:0-4738 GCA_035474555.1 Longimicrobium sp.
ATCGAACACGAGCGCATCGCCCACCATCGGCGCGCGGGCCAGCGGCATCCTGCTGCATCCCACGTCCTTCCCCGGCCCCGGCACGGGGGACCTGGGCGAGCACGCGTTCCGCTTCGTGGACTGGCTGGCATCCGCCGGGCAGTCGCTGTGGCAGCTCCTTCCCCTCGTGGCCGTGAACGAGGGTGGGTCGCCGTACAACGCCCTGAGCGCGTTCGCCGGCAATCCGCTCCTGCTCAGCCCGGCCGAGTTGGTGATCCACGGGCTGCTGGAGGCGGAGGATGCGGTGCCGCCGAAGAAGCTGGACCGCGACGGCATCGACTTTCCCGCCGTGATGCGCTGGAAGGACGACGTGGTGCGCGCCGCGCAAAAGGTGCTGCACGAGGACGAGGAGCTGCAGGCGGACTTCCTGGCGTACCGGGCGGAAGAGGCTGCGTGGCTGGACGACTACGTCCTCTTCCGGGCCCTGCGCGAGGCGCACGGGGGCCGCTGCTGGGCGGAGTGGCCCGTGCCCCTGCGCGACCGCGATCCCAACGCGCTGGAGGCGGCGCGGCACCAGTACGTGGCGGAGATCGAGCGGCACGCGTACGCGCAGTACCTGTTCGACCTGCAGTGGACGGCGGTGCGGCGCTACGCCAACGAGCACGGCATCCGCATCATCGGCGACCTGCCCATCTTCGTGTCGCACGACAGCGCGGACGTGTGGGCGCACCCCGAGCTGTTCTGGCTCACGGAGGAAGGACAGCCGACGGTCGTCAGCGGGGTGCCGCCGGACTACTTCAGCGCCACGGGGCAGCGCTGGGGCAACCCGCTGTACCGGTGGGACGTGCTCAAGGAGACCGGATACCGCTGGTGGATCGACCGCTTTCGCCGCACGTTCGACCTGGTGGACGTGGTGCGCATCGACCACTTTCGCGGCTTCGAGTCGTACTGGGAGGTGCCGGCGACGGAGAAGACGGCCATGAACGGGCAGTGGAAGCCCGGCCCCGGCCGCGACCTGTTCGATGCCGTGCGGGCGGAGCTGGGCGAGCTTCCCGTGATCGCCGAGGACCTGGGGATCATCACGGACGAGGTGGAGAAGCTGCGCGACGACCTGGCGCTGCCGGGGATGCGCGTGCTGCAGTTCGCGTTCGGCGGGGACGATCCCCGGAACCCGCACCTGCCGCGCAACTACGTGCACAACGCCGTGGCGTACACCGGCACGCACGACAACGACACCAGCCTGGGGTGGTACGCCGACGCGGACCGCGACGCGCGCAAGCAGGCGCAGGCGCTCACGGGTGGCGACGGCGACATGCACTGGCGGATGGTGGAGGCGGTGCTGCGCTCGGACGCCGGCTGGGCCGTGATCCCCCTGCAGGACGTCCTCGGCCTCGACGGGCAGGCGCGGATGAACACGCCCGGCGTGGCGGAGGGCAACTGGACGTGGCGGCTGGAGGAGGGCGCGCTGGCGCCGGAGCTGGGCCGGCGGCTGGCGGAGCTCGTGCGCGAGACGGGGCGCGCGCCGGAGCGGGGGGCGCGGGACGAGGTGGAGGTGGAGGACGAGGTGGAGCTCCGGGGCGAAGAAGCGGAGTAGGGCGCGCGGGCGGGGCGCCCCCCTCCCCGACCCTCCCCCACAAACTGCGTGGGGGAGGGAGATGGAACGGGCGAGTGCCGTCGCGGTGGCGGGCGGTGGCCCGCCCCCGGCCTCGCTTAGGCTCGTCCACCCCCTCCCGCAAACTGCGCGGGAGGGGGTGTATACGTCTACGGGCTTTCGTCGCGGCGCGAGGACCTCGAAACTCGTGCAGTTCTCCCCCTCTCCGCGAGGAACGAGCGGGGAGGGGGCCGGGGGGAGGGGGCCCTCGCCCGGTGCACACATTCCGCCCGAGTGCACGAACCGCAGTTCAACCTCCCCCAGGGGTTTTGGGGGAGGTGCGAGCCTCGGCGAGCGGTGGGGGCGCCTCGAAGCCTGCCGCCGCGCCCGATCTTGCATGACCTGGCTGACGCTGTCCCCGGTTTTCCGTCCGCCCGGCATCGCGCCGGACGGGCGTTCGTACATCTGATCCCATCCACCCCCCGTACAAGGAGCGAGCGATGGAGCGCGTCGCGTTGATCACCGGCGGCGCGGGCGGGCTGGGGCGCGCCTGCGTCGACCTGTTCCTGCAGGACGGATGGCGCGTGGCCGTCCCCACGCACCACTCGGCCGATGGGCTGCAGGAGCTCGCGGCCGAGCACGGCGACCGGCTGACGTGGTTCGAGGCGGACCTGGCGTCGGAGGAAGGCGCCGCCCGCGCTGTGCAGCAGACGACGGAGTGGGCCGGGCGCCTGGACGCGGTGGTGCACACGGTGGGCGGCTACGCCTGGACGGGGCCCCTGCACGAATCGCCCGTGGACGCGTGGGACCGGATGATGGACATCAACTTGCGCAGCGCCTTCCTGATCGCCCGCGCGGCGCTCCCGGAGCTGGGTGAAGGCGGATCGCTGGTGTTCGTCTCGTCGCGGGCGGCGCTGCAGGGACGAAAGGGGCACGCGGCGTACGCGGTGTCCAAGGCCGCGCTGCTGACGCTCGTGGAGGCCATCGCGGAGGAGCAGAAGGGCCGCGCGCGCGCCAACGCCGTGCTCCCCGGCACCATCGACACGCCCACGAACCGCAAGGCCATGCCGGACGCGAAGTGGGATACGTGGACGCAGCCGGAGGAGATCGCGCGCGTGATCCTGTTCCTGGCATCGCCCGCCTCCGCGCCCGTGAGCGGCGCCGCCGTGCCCGTCTACGGCGAAAGCTGACGCGCCGTGCAGGGGCGCGTGCACGACCTTGCACAAACCTTGCACAATCCCGCGCCGCGCGCCACATTGGCCGCGCACGGGAGATCATCATCACCACGAAACCTGGAGAACCTCGCATGAAAGCGAACCGGCTCTTTGCCCTGACCGCGCTTCCCTTCGCCCTTGCCGCGTGCGGCGGCGGCGACGAAGAAGTGGCCGAGGGAACTGCGACCGACACCACCACGGCCACCATGGCCAGCGGCGACACCGCCATGGGGGGCATGACCACGCCCATGGCCGGCGACACGGGGATGGCCGCGCAGGGGATGGGCGGCGCGGTGACGATGAACGCCGTCGGCACGTCCGGCGTCACGGGCCAGGCCCAGTTCATGGATCAGGGCGGCACGGCCACCATGGTGATGGTGAACCTGACCGCGCAGGGCAACAGCACGCACAGCGGCCACATCCACACGGGCACCTGCGACGCCCCGGGCGACGTGGTGGTTCCGCTCCAGGACGTGACGCTGGCGAACGGCACCGGCAGCGCGTCCAGCACCATCCAGGTGCCCATGGCGACGGTGATGAACGGCCAGCACATCGTGGCCTACCACGCCTCGTCCGGCGACAACCCCGGCGCGCCCGTGGTTTGCGGCACCATCCCGGCGATGGCGGCCGGCGGCGCCGCGGCCTCCACCGGCACCGGCATGTAATCCGGTTTCGCACCGGATGCACGGCGCCCCGCCGGACCACGTGTCCGGCGGGGCGTTTTTCGTATATCTTACATCCTCCCCGTCGATCATCCCCCCGCCACACCCTTCATCGGAGCTCTCCATGCGGATTTCCATCCAGCGGTTCCTGACCCTGTTCGCGTGGGCGGCCGTCCTCACCGGCGCCGCCCTCCCGGCCGGGGCGGCATCGGCGCAGGTCGAAGCGCCGCGGGAGGCGTCGGCGCCGTCCGGACAGCGGTCGTTCTGCTGGACGGGGCGGCCGGCGGAAAGCTGCCGCACCTTCTTGGTGGCGGAGGGCAACGTCTACGCGCCTGTCGCGGGGACCACCTACCTGCGCACGGGCTTCCAGGGCGACGTCGCCCGGGAGCGGCACCTGGCGCCGCACGTGGCGTGGGAGGTGGGCGCCATGCGGAACGTGGGCCCGCGCGACGCCGTGGGGGCGGCCGTGCTGCTGGGGGCGGACGCCAACGGCGAGCGCCTGGCGCTCAAGGGGCGCTACCGCCGTTGGCTGGGCCCGGGCGCGGCGGTCGACGCGGCCGCGGGCGTGCTGTATGCCCGCCGCGCGGCAGCGTACCCGGACGTGGCCGGCAACGTCCACGTCCCCGGGGCGGGGGTCACGGCCGACGTGTCGCTGGGGCTCACGGACTGGGCCGGGGTCAGCGTGCGCGGCGACCTGCTCTTCGATGAGGACCAGCGGTCTTCGGCGGTATACGGCGGGCTCAAGCTGGGCACGCGCCCCGCCGCCGCCGCGACCGTCGCGCCCCTGCTCTTCGGCGTGGCGCTCGCCGTCCTGATGGGTGGGGCCGGCGGGTAACGCGCCCTCGGCCGGGACGCATCCAAACGACGCCCCGGCGGCCATCGCGGCCGCCGGGGCGCTCGTCTTTTCTCCGATGACGCGCGGCCTGGTTGCGAGGTGACCATCCGGGTCCCCGGCGCAGGCACACTCTTCCCGATCGCGATCATGTGGATGATGTGCCAAGCCAGGCATCCACCTCCGCCGCCACGATCCTGCCCGCACGGCCTCTTCGAGAAAACGCGGATGCCGTCCCCCCGCCGGCAGCAGCTGATCTACCAAGGGCCTGATGCATCCTGCCGGTCGCCGTGTTCTCCTCCGGTCCGCGATCGGACGTCGCGATCCCAGGCATCCAGTAAGGTTGCCTCGCCAAAGGCCGCAGGTGCGAGATGGATGCGACGCGACGGCCGGATGCGAATCGGGCGGGTCGTGCAGGAGGCCAGAGATCCTTGGCAGTGAGGCGGCTGCCGGCGAGGGG